>CALWXY010000038.1 GCA_944385595.1 uncultured Oscillospiraceae bacterium | reverse complement strand
CCTCGCGCGCCCGCAAGGTCGCGACCATCCGCAGCTACTACAAGTATCTAACCGTCAAGACCAAGCTGCTCGAGACGAATCCGATTCAGGATCTGGATTCCCCCAAGGTCAAAAAGACCCTGCCCCGCTTTCTCAGCCTCGACGAGAGCATGCGCCTGCTGAACGCCGTCGACGGCCAGAACCGTGAGCGCGACTACTGCATACTCACCATCTTCCTCAACTGCGGGCTGCGCGTCTCCGAAATCGTCGGCCTCAACCTCGGCGATGTGCGCGAGGATCATCTGCGGGTGCTCGGCAAGGGCAACAAAGAGCGCATCGTCTTTATAAACGACAGCGTTGCCGAGGCGATAAACAGCTACCTCACCGTGCGCCGCGGCATTGCCGCCATCGATAAAAATGCTCTCTTCCTCTCGAACCGCCGGAAACGCATGAGCCGTGAGACTGTGCACATAATGGTAAAGAACACTCTGCTCAAAGCCGGGCTCGACAGAGAGAAATATTCCTCCCACAAGCTGCGCCACACGGCGGCGACGCTCATGCTGCAAAACGGCGTCGACGTCCGCACTCTGCAGGAAATTCTCGGCCACGAGCACCTCAACACGACGCAGATTTACACCCACGTCGACAATGCGGAGCTGCGTATGGCCGCGCAGGCCAATCCCCTCTCGAAATTCAAGCCCGAATGATGATTTCTGTACTCGATTTTTATTGAAATTCCACGCTTTTTGCTGTAAAATGTTATGAATTTGACTTGGAGTTGAACGTATGGTTTTTTCGAGCGTACCTTTCATGTTTATGTACCTGCCAGTGGTCCTACTGGTATACTATATGGCGCCGTGGAAGTGGCGCAATCTCTGGCTGTTTGTTGTGAACCTCCTGTTCTACGGCTGGGGCGAGCGCGTCTATCTCCTGCTGATGATCTTCTGCATAACCGTGAACTTCATCAACGGCATACTGATAGATAAATACCGCGGCGACGGCAGAAAGGCCAAGCTCATTTTGGTTCTTAACGTCGTTATCAATATAGGTATGCTTGTATTTTTCAAGTATATAGACCTCATTATCGAGACTCTGCGCCTCATCCCCGGCCTCTCCGGGCTTGAACCCCTCGGCGTCACCCTCCCCATAGGCATATCCTTCTACACCTTCCAGACCATGTCCTACCCCATCGACGTCTACCGAGGCGACGCCGACGTCCAGAAAAACTACATCAGCTTCGGCACCTTCGTCGCGCTGTTCCCGCAGCTCATCGCCGGCCCCATAGTCCGCTACAAGGACGTCGCCGACCAGCTGAACTTCCGCGCGTCCAGTGTCGACCAGTTCGCCTCCGGCGTGCGCCGCTTTATGATTGGCCTTGCGAAAAAATCGCTCATCGCAAACAACCTCGGCTCGCTGTGGGACATCTACGCCGCCGCCTCGGCCTCCGAGCTCACCATGCTCGGCTCCTGGCTCGGCATCATCGCCTTCTCGCTTCAGCTCTATTTCGACTTCTCCGGCTACTCCGACATGGCGATTGGCCTTGGACGTATGCTCGGCTTTGAGTTCCTTGAGAACTTCAACTACCCCTACATCTCCAAGAGCATCACCGAGTTCTGGCGCCGCTGGCACATGAGCCTCGGCACCTGGTTCCGCGACTATGTCTACATCCCCCTCGGCGGCAACAGATGCAGCCGCAGGCGGCAGTTTTTCAACATCCTCGTCGTATGGGCGCTCACCGGCATCTGGCACGGCGCAAGCTGGACATTCCTGCTCTGGGGCCTCTACTACGCCCTCTTCCTCATGGTGGAAAAGGCCTTCCTGCTCAAGCGCCTTGAGCGCGCTCCCGCGATTCTCTCGCATATCTACACTCTGCTCATAGTCATAGTCGGCTGGGTCATCTTCCAGCTCGACAGCCTCGACAAATGCGCCGTCTATCTCAGCGCCATGTTCGGCCTCGGCGGAGCGGGCTTTGCCGTCACCAGTGATTTCTACTATATGCTCTCCTACGCCGTCACCTTCGTGATAGCCATGGCCGCCGCCACGCCCCTCGGCGCGCGCCTCTACGCCAGAGCGCCGGAGGCGCTGCGCTCCTGCGCCGCGCCCGCGCTCATAGCCGTCGCGCTCATTCTCGCAACGGCCTATATTGTCGACGGCACCTACAACCCCTTCCTCTACTTCCAGTTCTAGTCCGCGGAGGTATTTATGAAAAAGATTTCCAGTTGGATACAGGTGTTCATATTCACCGCCTTCATCGGCGCGGCGTTCATACTCAACCTCGTCCTCCCAGACAAGGAGATGTCGGAGGTCGAGAACAGAACCCTGCAGCAGTTCCCCAAATTCACATTTGAAAACTTCGTCTTCGGCAGCTTCACCACCGATTTCGAGAAATACGCAAACGACCAGTTTGTCATGCGCGACGGGTGGATAACCGTCAAGGCCGCGACTGAGCTTGCCGTCGGCAAAAAGGAGAACAACGGCGTCTACTACTGCGAGGGCGACACGCTCATAGAGCGCTTCGAGGCCCCGGACGACGACTCCCTCCTCCAGAAGGCCGGATACGTTAACGCCCTCGCCGAAAAGCTCGACATCCCCGTCTACTTCGCCATCATCCCCGGCGCCGCCGAAATCTGGAACGACAAGCTCCCCGCCAACGCACCCTGCGACAGCCAGAAGGAGCTAATCGACCTCGTCTACTCCGCCGTGCCGGACGCCGAGACCGTCGACATGTACGGCGCTCTGAACCCCCACGCGGACGAGTACATCTTCTACCGCACCGACCACCACTGGACGAGTCTCGGCGCATACTACGGCTACACCGCGCTCATGCAGGCCATGGGCATGGAGGCAAACGGCCTCGACCATTACGACGTCAAGACCGTGAGCGACGCCTTCCTCGGCACGGTCTACTCAACCTCCGGCTTCACCTGGGTCACGCCCGACAGCATCCAGACCTTCGTGAACCCCTACGACGGCCTCAGCATCACGAACTACCCCCAGGGCGAGCCGCTCGAGGGCGTGCTGTACGACGAGTCGTATCTCGATAAAAAGGACAAGTACTCCATGTTCTTCGGCGGCATAACCCCGCTGATTGAGATTGACACCGGCAACGAGGGTCTCCCCTCTCTGCTCATAGTGCGCGACTCCTATATGGACTCCCTCACCCCCTTCCTGCTCGAGCATTTCTCCGAAATCGACATCATCGACCTCCGCTATAACAACGCAAACCTCTCCCAGTACATCGAGGAGCACGAGATAGACTCCGTGCTGGTGTGCTACAGCGCATACAACTTCTCTATAGACACGAACCTCTACAGGCTGGCAAAATAAGAAAACCGGGAGCCGAAGCTCCCGGTTTTTTCATGCTGTGATTTGATTAATCAGGCCTTGCCGTCGCAGCCGAGGACGTTTATGAGCTTGGCCTTGACCAGCTCGCGGATATAGTCGCGGCCGGGGGCGAGGTACTGGCGCGGGTCGAAGTGCTCGGGGTGAGCGGTGAGATGCTCGCGGACACCGGCGGTCATGGCGAGGCGCAGGTCGGTGTCGATGTTGATTTTGCAGACGGCCATCTTGGCGGCCTGGCGGAGCATGTCCTCAGGGATGCCGATGGCGTCGGCGAGGTTGCCGCCGTTGTTGTCGATAATTTCGACGTACTTGGGGATGACGGAGGAAGCTCCGTGCAGGACTATCGGGAAGTTGGGCAGGCGCTTTTCAACCTCCTCGAGTATGTCGAAGCGCAGCTGCGGCTTCTGGCCGGGCTTGTACTTGAAAGCGCCGTGGCTGGTGCCGATGGCGATGGCCAGAGAGTCGACCCCGGTCTTCTCGACAAACTCCTGAACGTCCTCGGGTCTGGTGTAGGAGGAGTCCTCGTCGGAGACGTTGACGTCGTCCTCAATGCCGGCGAGGCGGCCAAGCTCGCCCTCGACGACGACGCCGCGCTCGTGCGCGTAGTCGACGACCTTGCGGGTGAGCTCGATATTGTCGGCGAAGCTGTGCTTGGAGCCGTCGATCATGACGGAGGTGAAGCCGCCGTCTATGCAGGACTTGCAAATCTCAAAGCTCTCGCCGTGGTCGAGGTGGAGGCAGATGGGCAGACCGGTGTCCTCGATGGCGGCCTCGACGAGCTTCATGAGGTAGACATGCTTGGCGTATTTTCTCGCTCCGGCGGAGACCTGGAGGATGAGCGGGGCGCGCACCTCGGCAGCGGCCTCGGTAATGCCCTGGACTATCTCCATGTTGTTGACGTTGAACGCTCCTATGGCGTAGCCGCCGTCGTAAGCTTTCCTGAACATTTCGGTTGATGTGACTAGTGGCATAAATCCATCTCCTACGAACAAAATTTGCGTCTCGGGCGCAATGCGAGGTTATTTGCATCAGAGCTGAGTATATTATAGCATAAGCAGATGGAAAATAAAATGAAATTATGTATTTATTTTGTCACGGCAATATGTTATTATCTATGTATAACAATAACTGGAGGTATCGTTATGCAAAACCAGCTCAAAGGAGCCTGCATCATTGGACAATCCGGTGGCCCCACCGCCGTTATCAACGCCAGTGCCTATGGCGCTATCAAAAGCGCGCTCGATTCTCCCTATATAACCCGCGTCCTCGGCGCTGCCAACGGCATTGTCGGCGTCCTGAACGACAAGCTCTACGATCTCAACCGCGAGGATGAGTACGAGCTCACCCTTCTCATCAATACCCCCTCTTCCGAGCTCGGCTCCTGCCGCTACAAAATCGCCGACTTCAACGAGGATGACACCGATTACAAGCGCATCCTTGAGATTTTTAAGAAGTACGACGTCCGCTACTTCTTCTACAACGGCGGCAACGACTCCATGGACACCTGTGATAAAATCAATCGCTACATGCAGAAGGTCGGCTACGAGTGCCGCGTCATGGGCATTCCCAAGACCATAGACAACGACCTCTACGGCACCGACCACTGCCCCGGCTTCGGCTCCGCCGCCAAGTACATCGCCACCACCTGCATGGAGGTCAGCAAGGACGCCAGAGTCTACGACCGCGGCATGATCACCATCATCGAGGTCATGGGCCGCAATGCGGGCTGGCTCACCGGCAGCGCCGCCCTCGCCACCAAGTACGGCGCGGGCCCCGACCTTATCTATCTCCCCGAGACTCCGCTCACGCTTGAAAAAATCTACGCCGATGTCGTCAAGCTCTACGAGAAGCAGGGCAAGGTGCTCGTCGCCGTCTCCGAGGGCATCCGCGATGCCGACGGCAACCTCATCGCCAGCATCTTCACCGACACCACCGACGACAAGGACAACTTCGGCCACCGCCAGATGGGCGGCCTCGCCACCCGTCTCGCCACCGAGCTGAAGCACCTCACCGGCGCCAAGGTTCGCGGCATCGAGCTCAGCCTGCTCCAGCGCTGCGCCGCCCACCTCGCCTCCAAGACCGATGTCGACGAGGCCATCATGGCCGGCAAGGTCGCCGTCGAGAGCGCCGTGAACGGCGAGAACGGCAAGATGGTCGCCTTCGAGCGCCTCTATGTCGGCGGCGAGTACCGCTGCGAGACCAAGCTTGTCTCCCTCTCCGACGTAGCCAACTACGAGAAGAAGGTTCCCGTCGAGTGGATTGCCCCCAAGCACAACAACGTCACCGACGACTTCATCAACTACGTCGAGCCGCTCATCCAGGGCTGGCCCCTCCGCTTCTACGAGCACTCCCTCCCCCGCTACGCCAAGCTCAAAAAGATTCTCGCCGAGTAATCCCGGCAGTCAAAAAAGCCTGTCTCCCGCTATCGCGGGAGACAGGCTTTTTTATTACAGCGCGTCGCGCACAAGACGCTACGTATACGGCGATTTCGGCGCGAGTATCACCTCGTCGGGACTGCCCTCCTACACGATTTCCCCGCCGTGCATGACAAGCACTCTGTCGCAGAACGACTGCACCAGGGCGAGGTTGTGGCAAATAAAAATTACCGAGAGATTTCGCTCGGCTTTCAGCGCCGACAGCAACTCGATTATCTGCTTCTGCACCGTGACGTCCAGGGCGCTGGTGGCCTCGTCGCAGATGAGAATGTCCGGCTCCGCCGCCAGAGCGCGCGCTATGGCGGCGCGCTGGCACTGCCCGCCGCTCAGCTCGTGCGGATAGCGCGCAGCAAGCTCCGCGTCCAGCCCGCAGCGCTCGAAAAGCGCCGCCGTTTTGCCCGCGCGCCCGGATTTTGGCACGCCGCGGTTTGCGAGGGCCTCATGAACGGCGCTGCCCACCGTCCTGCGCGGGTCAAACGAGCCCGCGGGCGACTGGAAAACCATCTGCAGGCGCATACACGCCGGGCGCAGCTCTGCCATGTCGCGGCCATCCAGATACACGGAGCCGGAGCTCGGCTCTAAGAGGCGGCAAATCAGCCTCGCGAGCGTGCTGTTGCCGCAGCCGGATTCGCCGACTATGCCGAGCGTCTCACCGCGGCTGAGGGTGAAGCTCACGCCGTTCACGGCGGCGAGGGCTTCGCCGCTTTTTTCGGAAAATGTTCTGATCAGATTTCTGACCTCAAGCAGAGCTGACATCACGACCTCCGCAGTCTCGGCGCCGCATCCAGCAGCCGCCTTGTGTATTCGCTCGTGGGACGGCGGAGCACGGATTCGGCGCTGCCGTATTCCTCTACGCGCCCGTCCCGCAGCACGAGCACCGTGTCCGCGACGGCGGAGACGACGCCTATGTCGTGCGTGACCAGCACTATCGCCGCCCCTGTGGCCGCGCGCAGCGCCTCAAGCTCGCGCAGCACCTGTCTCTGCACCGAGACGTCCAGCGCGCTGGTGGGCTCATCCGCGAGCAGCACGCGCGGCTCCATCAGCGCCGCCATTGCGATGGCCACGCGCTGGTTCATGCCGCCGGACAGCTCAAACGGATAGCTGCTCCACACGCGCCGTGCGTCCTCAAATCCGAGCTTGTCGAACAGCACCAGCGCCTTTTGCTCGGCCCCGGCGCGGGAAATTTTGCCGTGCGCCGCCATGCTCTCGTAAATCTGGTCGCCTATGGTTCTGATTGGGCACAGCGAGGCCGCGGCGTCCTGGAACACCATGCCTATCTGAGCGCCGCGAATCTTCCGCAGCTCGCTCTCGGCAAGATCCGGCAAATCCAGCCCGCCGAAGTAGATATCTCCGCGCGTGACAAGCCCTCCGTCGCCCAGCAGACCCATGGCCGCCCTGAGCAGCGAGCTTTTGCCGCTGCCCGATTCGCCGACTATGCCCAGTATCTCGCCGGGGTGCAGAGTAAAGCTCACGTCGTGCGTCACCGCAGCGCCGTCAAAGCTCACCTCGACGGAGACGTATCTCAAAAGCTCTTCCATATGCGCCTCACGCCGCCGGAGCCAGCTCGGCGCTTATCTCATAGAAGTCGCAGGGGTGGGCGGTGAGGCCCGTGACGCTGGATTTTGAAATCATCGTCATCTGCAGGTGGGAGCAGAACACGAAGGCGTCGTCGTCGAGTATGGTCTGCTGCATTTCCACTGCCAGCTCGGCCCGGCGCTCCGGGTCGAATTCGGCGGCGAGCTCGGCAGCCAGAGCCTCAAGCTCGTCGCTGTGGTAGCCGCCGTTGTTGGCGGGTGAGCCGTCGAGGCAGTGGGTCGCAAAGAAATACTCCGGGTCGCCCGTCGGCGCCGTGACCATGGCGCTGGCGTAGATGTCCCAGGCCGACGGATCCGTGCGGTAGCTGTGCACGTCGGCGGTGCAATTTATAACGACCTCTATACCTATGTCCTTGAGCGTCGCCTGCGCGGATTCGGCCAGCAGCGGCAGCTCCTGACGGCTCGGATATGTCAGCCAGCGGATGGTGAGCTTCTGTCCGTCTTTTTCGCGTATGCCGTCGCCGTCGCTGTCGACCCAGCCGGCGGCCTCGAGCACGGCCTTCGCCCCCTCAGGGTCGTAGTCTCCGGCGCTCACCGCGCCGCCGCCGAAGCTGAAGCTGTCGGGGTAAACGCCATCGGCCACATAGCCGTTGCCATCCAGCAGCTCGCTCACGAATCTCTCCTTGTCCACGCCCATGGCTATGGCGCGGCGGACAGCCGGGTCGCTCGTCACCGGGCTTTTGAAGTTCATATCGAGGAAAAACGCGCGGCTTGTGGCGCAGCTTGAAAAGCTGTAGTCCTCGTTTTGAAACAGCGGGTAGCTGGCGTAGGGC
>CALWXY010000037.1 GCA_944385595.1 uncultured Oscillospiraceae bacterium | reverse complement strand
CGACGTCGAGCGCGTCACCCGCAAAATGCGAAACGAGCAGGGCGGCAGAGTGCACGCCAAGCACATAATCCTGCTGGTGAAGAACAAAACCGGCCTCAAGAACCTCTACGAGCTGATCAGCAAGAGCCACCTCGAGCACTTCAACCGCTTCCCGATAATCCCGAAAAGCCTGATTTTGCAGTACCGCGAGGGGCTCATCATAGGCTCCGCCTGCGAGGCGGGCGAGCTGTTCGAGTCGGTGCTGCGCCGCTCTAGCCGCCGCTACCAGCGCCGGATAGCCTCGTTCTACGACTATCTCGAGATCCAGCCCATCTGCAACAACCGCTTCCTCGTGAACGAGGGCCGCGTCGCCGACGACGAGGGTCTGCGCGACCTCAACCGCCGCATAGTCGCGCTCGGCGAGGAGATGGGCAAGCCCGTCGCCGCCACCGGCGACGTCCACTTCCTCGACCCGGAGGACGAGATCTACCGGCGCATACTCCTCGCCGCCAAGAAATTTGCCGACGCGGACAAGGAGCTGCCCATATACTTCAAAACCACCGACGAGATGCTGGGGGAGTTTGCCTACCTCGGAGCGGAGAAATGCCGCGAGGTGGTCGTCACGGTGCCGAACGCCATTGCCGACGAGGTCGAGAAGTTCGACATTCTCCCGCGCAAGAAGCTGTTCCCGCCGGAGGTCAAAAACTCTGTCGAGGACCTCAAAAACCTCGTCTACGGGCGCATGCGCGAGCTGTACGGCGACAACCCGCCGGAGATAGTCGCAAAGCGCGTCGAGACCGAGCTGCACGACATACTCAGCCGCAACTACGACGTCATATACATGAGCGCCCAGAAGCTCGTCGCCGACTCGCTGGCGCACGGCTACCTGGTCGGCTCGCGAGGCAGCGTCGGCTCCTCGCTGGTGGCCTTCATGTCGGGTATAACGGAGGTCAACTCCCTCCCGGCGCACTACCGCTGCCCGAACTGCAAGCACACGGACTTCGAAGCCGGCAAGGACTACGGCTGCGGCGCCGATATGCCGGACGCCGACTGCCCCGTCTGCGGCGCGCCGTACCAGAAGGACGGCTTCGACATCCCCTTCGAGACCTTCCTCGGATTCGGCGGCGACAAGGTGCCGGATATAGACCTCAACTTCTCCGGCGAGTACCAGGCCAACGCCCACAAATACACCGAGGAATTGTTCGGCCGCGACCACGTCTTCCGCGCGGGCACCATAGGCACGCTCGCTGAAAAGACGGCCTACGGCTATGTGAAAAAATACCTCGCCGAGCGCGGCATGACCGTCACCAAGGCGGAGGAAAACCGCCTTGCGGCGGGCTGCGTCGGCGTCAAGCGCACGACGGGCCAGCACCCCGGCGGCCTCGTCATCATCCCGCAGAATATGGACGTCACCGACTTCTGCCCCGTCCAGCACCCGGCTGACGACAAGGACACCGATATCATCACCACCCACTTCGAGTATCACAGCATGGAGGATAACCTCCTCAAGCTCGACATGCTCGGCCACGATGACCCGACCATGATCCGCATGCTCGAGGATCTCACCGGCGTCGACGCGAAGAAAATCCCGCTCGACGACCCCCAGACCAAGCTGCTGTTCCGCTCCGCCGAGCCGCTCGGCCTCACGAACGACGACCCCATCATAGGCAAGACCGGCACCATAGGCATACCCGAGTTCGGCACCTCGTTCACCAGACAGATGCTGGTGGATACCCAGCCGAAGGGCTTCGACACTCTGGTGCGCCTCTCCGGCTTCTCGCACGGCACGGACGTGTGGCTGGGCAACGCCAAGGAGCTCATCCTCTCCGGCACGGCGGATATCAACCAGACCATAGGCTGCCGCGACGACATCATGCTCTACCTCATAGGCAAGGGCATGGACGAGAAGATGGCCTTCTCCATCATGGAGGACGTGCGAAAGGGCCGCGTCAAAAAAGGCGGCTTCAAGCCCGGCTGCGAGGAGGAGATGGTGCGCCTCGGCGTGCCTGAGTGGTATATCACCTCCTGCCGCACAATAGCATACCTGTTCCCGAAGGCGCACGCCGTCGCCTACGTCATGATGGCCTTCCGCATAGCCTGGTTCAAGGTGCACGAGCCGCTGGCATTTTACGCCGCCTACTTCTACCGCCGCAGCCAGAAGGACGGCTTCGACGCCGCCATAATGACCCGCGGCATCGACACAGTCCGCAAAAAGCTCGCCGAGATCAAAGGCAATCCCGACGCGACGGCCAAGGAGCAGGATCTCTACACCACGCTCGAGGCCTGCTACGAGTTCTATATGCGCGGCTTCAGCTTCGCGCCCATAGACCTTTACGAGTCCCACGCCACGAAATTCACCATAGCAGACGGCAAGCTGCGCCCGCCGTTCGTCGCCATATCCGGCCTCGGCGAGACGGCGGCATTCGACCTGATGAAATGCCGCGAGAGCGGCAGACGCTTCATCTCCGTCGAGGAGGTGCAGGCGGCCTGCCCGAAGGTCAGCCAGACGCATATAGAGCAGCTGCGGAGCATAGGCGCCTTCGGCGACATGCCCGACACCAGCCAGATGAGCCTGTTCTGAGTATATTCACCGCGAAAAGCGGAGGATATAAATTTTACGAAGGGGGTTTCCCAAATGAAGAAACGCGCACTATTCCTTCTCATGGCGGCCGTCATGCTTCTGACGGCAATCGCACCCGCCGCGAGTGCGGCAAGCTTCGATATCGAGACGATAGTCAAGCCGCAGTATGAAGCTGTCGGCAGCTTCGGAGACGATTTGGCCGCCGTCAAAAAGGACGGCAAATGGGGCTATATCGACGAAGACGGCGATATGGTCATAAAGCCCCAGTTCGACTACGCCGGCCAGTTCAGCGAGGGCGTGGCTGTCGTCGCGTATAAGCATACCGACGACTATGGCAGTGAGTACTTCACCCTCAGCATCGTCAACGAGGACGGCAAGGTCACCGACCTCGAGTA
>CALWXY010000036.1 GCA_944385595.1 uncultured Oscillospiraceae bacterium | reverse complement strand
CCTGTTCCTCGCCTCCGGCGAGCAGGCGGAGGGAGATAATCTCGCCGCAGCCGTCGCCCATGGAGAGCTCGACGGTGCAGGCGCCGGATGACGAGACTGTGTGTCCGGCCTTGATCATGGAGCTGCGCAGCAGACGCTGTGCGACCGGCGCGAGCAGCTTTTCGGCCTTTTTGCGGACGGAGAACGGCAGACTGGACTCGATGGTGCCGCCGTTGTCGTCTCCCTTGGGGGTGATGCGGTAGCGGCTGCCGCTCTGTTCGACGTGGCCGGTATCGCACAATTCGCTGAGGCACTGAATATAATCGAAGTAGTTTATCCCGTCGTCGCACATGACGAGGTCACAGAGCACGTCATTCTCGACATAGTCGGGCAGGCGGCGCAGGACGAACAGGATGAGTATTTTGATATCGAGCTTGTCGTGAATAAAGCCAAGGCGCTCCACCGGCAGACCTCCGTTCATCTTATATACCTTTATTATAGCCTGATTCCCCCGCCCCGTCAAACCCTCTTTTATCTCGGAAATTAACATTGCGGCACAAGCGGCATAGACTGTATTGAACATTGCTTCAAATAAAAGCTCAGGAGGTATTGACATGGCAGACAAAGTTTTGCCCGGACCCGTGGACAACAGAGCCGCCTTCAAAGAGGCCGTCTGCATACACACCCACAAGGTCTTCGACAGCTGCCGCGACAAGGACTGCATAGAGGATCTGAGAGTCTATCCCACCATCTCTTCTCAGGCATACATAGACGGTGCCATGAGCGTACGCCCCCGCTGCGCCGAGCTGCTGTATGTCGACGTGAAGGTTGAGGAGATATGCTTCAACCGCGGCTACTACACCGTTGACGTCACCTACTACTACAGAATCCGCGGCGAGGCCTATCCCAGCGGCAACGAGATCGTGGGTCTCAGCGTCTTCACCAAGCGCGTCATACTCTACGGCAGCGACGGCGACGTGAAGGTGTTCTCCTCGTCCTTCGACTCCGTGACCGGCTTCAAGGCCAACCAGCCCATAGCGGTGGTCGAGGCGGTGAACCCCATCATCCTCGGTCTCAAGATCGTCGACGCCCGCTGCTACTGCGGCTGCGACTCCGACGTGCGCGACGTCCCTCCGTTTATCGTCGAGGCGCTCGGCGAGGACATAGTCCTCAGCTGCGGCAACCGCGTCCTGCTCGTGAGCCTGGGGCAGTTCTCCATCATCAGGCTCGAGCGCGACACCCAGCTGCTCATCCCCACCTACAGCTACTGCTTCCCCGACAAGGAGTGCGTCGGCGCACCCGGCTGCGAGGACGATCCCTGCACCCTCTTCTCGAAGATTCCCTTCCCTGTCGACGAGTTCTTCCCGCCCGACAGCAACGGCGACTTCTGCAGCACGGTCGACCCGTCCGGCTGCACCTGCAAATAGCTGCTTAAAAAGGCGGAGCCTTTTTAAGCAAAGGGAGAAGCGCTTCGCTTCGCGCAGATTTTGCCGCCTGCGGCGGCAAAATCCACGCGCGCTCCGTGAGAAGAGTTTTTTCTGCCGCACATGTCGCCGGAAAAAAACGATTCAATCTTATTTGCGCCTGCGGGCGCAAACTCTGCGAGGCTTTGAAATAAGCTAAAATGTCCGGAACCAATCGGTTCCGGACATTTTTCATTCAACCGTTACGGATTTCGCGAGGTTTCTCGGCTTGTCGATATCGCAGCCGCGGTAGAGCGCCATGTAGTAGGCGAAGAGCTGCAGAGGCAGCACCGCGAGCGACGGCAGCAGCAAATCGTGCATGGCCGGGAAGGCTATGACGTTGTCCGCCGCGGCGGAGACCTTTTCGGCGTTCCCGTCGGTGGTCACGGCTATGACCCGTGCGCCGCGCGCCTTGACCTCCTGCGCGTTGCTCAGCGTCTTCTCGACGAGGCGCGAGCAGGTCGCGACGGCTATGACCAGCGTGCCGTCCACGACGAGGGAGATTGTGCCGTGCTTCAGCTCGCCGGCGGCGTAGGCGTCGGAGTGGATGTAGGATATCTCCTTGAGCTTCAGCGAGCCCTCCAGCGACATGGCGTAGTCGATATTGCGGCCTATGAAGAAGATGTCCTCGCAGTTGAAGTAGCGGTAGGCCAGCTTCTGGGTGGAGGCCTTGTCGTTGAGTATATGCTGCATATGCTCCGGCAGCGCCTCCAGCCCCGCTATGATATCCGCGTACTCGGCGTCGGATATGGTGCCGCGCAGGCCGGCTATGTATATGGCGAGCATGACGGTGACGACGAGCTGGGTGCTGTAGGCCTTGGTGGTGGCGACGGCTATCTCAGGCCCCGCCTTGGTGTAGATGACGCTGTCAGCCGCCTGGGCTATGGAGCTGCCCTCGACGTTCACTATGGCGAGGGTGTGGCCGCCGCGGCGCTTTGCCTCGCGCAGGGCCTCGAGCGTATCCGCGGTCTCGCCGGACTGGCTTATGAGCAGCACCAGCGTATCCGGGCCGACTATCGGGTCGCAGTAGCGGAACTCGCTCGCGAGGACGACCTCCACCGGCACTCTGGTCAGCTTCTCGATATTGTATTTCGCCACCATGCCGACGTGGTAGGACGAGCCGCAGGCGACGATGAATATGCGGCTCATGGAGCGGACAAGCTCCGGGCTGAGCGCGTTCTCCAGCGAGACGCGGCCATCCGCTATGAACGGCGCGAGCGTGCGGCGCACGGCCTCCGGCTGCTCCATTATCTCCTTGAACATATAGTGCTCGTAGCCGCATTTGTCGGCGGCGGAGACGTCCCAGTCTATGGTGCGTATCTCCTTCTCGATTCTGTCGAGGAAGGGGGTGTAGAACTCGACGGAGTCCGGGCGGACGACGGCGATTTCATCGTCGTCCATATAGGTGACGCGCCGCGTCTGGTCGGCGACGGCGACGATGTCGGAGGCGAACATGTTCTCCCCCTCGCCGTAGGCGACTATGAGGGGCACATGGCTCTTTACGCCGATGATGGTATCAGGCTCGTCGGCGCAGACTATGCCGAGGGCGTAGCTGCCCTCAAGCTCGCGCACCGCTCTGGCGACGGCGGCGAGGAGGTCGCCCTCGTAGTAGTAGTCGATGAGCTGCGCCGCGACCTCGGTATCGGTCTCGGAGACAAAGCTTCTGCCGCGGTTCATGAGCATCTCTTTCAGCGGCTTGTAGTTCTCGATGATGCCGTTGTGGACTATGGCAATGCGTCCGTCGCCGCCCACGTGGGGGTGGGAGTTCTCGTCGGAGGGCTTGCCGTGAGTTGCCCAGCGGGTGTGGCCTATGCCGACGGTGCCTTTGACGTCGCTGCCGCCGTGTATCATGGTGCTGAGGGCCGCAAGGCGGCCCATGGTCTTGGCGACCTCTATGCCGTTTCCGTCGTTCACGGCTATGCCCGCAGAGTCGTATCCGCGGTACTCAAGCTTTTCCAGTCCCGCGAGCAGCAGCGGCGCTGCCTGACGCGGGCCGGTGTATCCGATTATTCCGCACATTCAGGAGACCTCCAAAAATCAAAGCACCTTTTTGATGCGCTCGACGGCCTCGACTGTAGCATCCGCGTCGCCGAAGGCGGTGAGGCGGATATAGCCCTCGCCGGAGGGGCCGAAGCCGGCGCCCGGAGTCGTCACGACGCAGGCCTTCTTGAGCAGCAGGTCGAAGAAGTCCCAGGAGCCGACGCCGTCAGGCGTGCGCGCCCAGATATAGGGGGCGTTGGTGCCGCCGTAGACGGTAAGGCCGGCTGCGCTGAGTCCCTCTTTGATTATACGCGCGTTGTTCATGTAATAGGCTATGGTCTCCATCGTCTGCTTCTGGCCATCCGGCGAATAGACGGCCTCGGCGGCGCGCTGGATGACGTAGGGCACGCCGTTGAACTTGGTGCCCTGGCGGCGGTTCCACATCGCGTTCAGGCTGGCGCCGCCGCGCTCGAGCGCCTTCGGCACCACGGTATAGGCGCAGCGGTTGCCGGTGAAGCCCGCGGTCTTGGAGAAGGAGCGGAACTCAATGGCGCAGGTCTTGGCGCCCTCGACCTCGTAGATGGAGTGCGGGATTCCCGGCTCGGTGATATAGGCCTCGTAGGCGGAGTCGTAGAGGATGACGGAGCCGTGCTCGTTGGCGTAGTCGACCCACACCTTGAGCTGCTCCTTCGTCGCCGCGGCGCCGGTGGGGTTGTTCGGCGAGCAGATGTAGATGAGGTCGGGTATTCTGTCGCCCTGGGGCAGGGCCGGGAAGAAGCCGTTCTCGGCGGTGCAGGGCAGGTAGACGAGCTTCGTCCAGCGCTCGCCGTCGAAGTCGCCCGCGCGGCCCGCCATGGCGCTGGTGTCGACGTACACGGGGTAGACGGGGTCGCAGACGGCGACGATATTGTCGGCGGAGAAGATATCGCCTATATTGCCGCAATCGCTCTTTGCGCCGTCGGAGACGAAAATCTCGTCGTCGGCGATATCCACGCCGGTGGCTTTATACGAGTCGCGGATGGCGAAGCGGAGGAAGTCGTATGCGCCGCAGGTCTCCTCGCAGTAGCCGCGGAAGGTCTCCTTATGCGCCATCTCCTCGGTGGCTTTCTTCATGGCCTCGATGACGGCGGGGGCGAGCGGCTGGGTGACGTCGCCTATGCCGAGGCGTATGAGCGGCATTGGGGGATTCTCCGCGGAAAAGGCGCGGACTCTGCGGCCTATCTCCGGGAAGAGGTAGCCGCCGGGCAGCTTCTGAAAGTTATCGTTGATTTTTACCATGATGCACTCTCCTGTGTTTAAATATAGAGTTCGCCCTCGAACACGGCGACGGCGGGGCCTGTCATATAAACCTTATTGTTCTCTCTGTCCCACTCGATGAAGAGCTCGCCGCCGCGCAGGAGCACTTTCGCGCTGCCGGAGCAGCGGCCCGTGAGCGTCGCCGCGACGAGGCTGGCGCAGGCGCCGGTGCCGCAGGCGAGGGTCTCGCCCGAGCCGCGCTCCCACACCCTCATGCGGAGGGTGTTTTCATCGACGACCTGGACGAATTCAGTATTCGTCCGTTCAGGGAATATACTGTTGTGTTCAAATTCGGGGCCTATGCTCTCGAGCCTGAGGCTCTCTACATCGTCGACGAACACGACGGCGTGGGGGTTGCCCATCGACACGCAGGTGATGAACCAGCGCTCGCCGCCTATGCTCACCGGCACCTCGACGACGCGCTCCACCGGCAGATCGACGGGGATTTTCTCAGGCCGCAGCTCCGGCGAGCCCATATCGACCCTCACGGTGTCGACCTTTCCGTCCCTGACGTTCAGCCAGAGGGTTTTGACCGCGCCGCCGGACTCGACGGTGATGGTGGTCTTATCGGTCAGGCCCCTGTCGTAGACGTATTTGCCAACGCAGCGGATGCTGTTGCCGCACATGGCGGCGGAGGAGCCGTCGGCGTTATACATGTCCATTTTGAAGTCGGCTGTATCCGAGGGGCAGATGCAGATAAGTCCGTCGCCGCCGACGCCGAAGTGTCTGTCGGAGACGAATCTGGCGAGGGCGGGGCGGTCATCGACCCGCTCCTCGAAGCAGTTGACGTAGACATAGTCGTTGCCCGCGCCCTGCATTTTGACAAATTTCATTAAAACACCTCATTTACGCGAAATTTGCGGGAATACTTATCCCGAGGTGATGACATTGACCATAATTCTGATACGCACTGTGATAGTGTTTTTCTCCATCACCATAGCTCTGCGCCTGATGGGCAAGCGGCAGCTCGGGGAGCTGGAGCTGTCGGAGCTGGTCGTCGCCATACTGATATCCGACCTCGCGGCGAACCCGCTCCAGGACATAGGCATACCGCTGCTGAACGGCCTGCTGCCGATAGTCGTGCTGCTATGCTGCGAGCTGCTGATATCCGGCTTTATCGTGAAAAGCGCGACCTTCCGCAGTCTTGTCTGCGGCAGGCCGAGCATACTCGTCGAGAACGGGCAGATCAGCGAGAGCGAGATGCGGCGCAACCGCTTCACTCTCGACGAGCTGGCCGAGGAGCTGCGCGGTCAGGGCATAACGGACATAGGCAAGGTAAAGTACGCCGTGCTGGAGACCGACGGCACTCTCAGCGCCATACTTTACCCATCGGCGCAGCCGGTGACTCCCGCTCAGCTCGGCATAGCCGCGGACGACCCCGGCTACACGGTGATGATAATAAACGACGGGCGTCTGCTGGAGAAAAACCTCGCCATAGCCGGGCGCGACGCCGTCTGGCTCAAGGCGGAGCTTGAGCGGCGCGGCGCGGCGGGGCCGGAGGAGGTCTATCTCATGTCGGTGAACTCTGCCGGCGACGTCTATTATCAGGCGATGGAGGGGAAGCGATGAAGAGAGAGCTTGCGGCGGCAGCCGCGCTGGTGCTGGTCTGCTGCGCCGCCGCGTGGCACACTCTGTTCGTCATCCGCACGGCGGACGAGCTGTGCGGTATGGTGGCAGAGGCGGAGCGCGCCTACTCCGACGGCGACGCCGACGGCGCCGCCGAGCGTCTGCACGAGGCGCTCGAGCTGTGGCTGGACGACGGCTATCTCGCCGCCGCGCTGCGCCACTCCGAGCTCGACTCCGTCACTCAGGGCTTTTTCGACCAGCTTGAGCTGATTGCCGAGCACTCCCCCTCATGCCATGTCGGCTTCGAGAGGCTCAAAGAGCTGATATCCGGCGCGGCGAAAAGCGAGCTGCCCTCGCCGGGGAGCATATTCTAGCCCTGTTTGCCGCTGTTTTTCTTATCTCCGAGGAGCTTTGCCAGCTCATCCATAAAGGTGTTTATGTCCTTGAACTGGCGGTAGACCGAGGCGAAGCGCACGTAGGCGACCTCGTCGACGTCCTTGAGGCGCTCCATGACCATCTCGCCTATCTCCGAGGTGCTTATCTCGCGCTCGAAGGAGTTCTGAAGCTCCTGCTCAATCTCGGCGGCGATTTTCTCAAGCTCCGCGAGGGCGACGGGGCGCTTCTCGCATGAGCGCAGCATACCGTTGAGCACCTTGTTTTTGTCGAAGCTCTGGCGGCTGCCGTCGCGCTTGATGACGACCAGCGGCAGGTGCTCCATGACCTCGTAGGTCGTGAAGCGCTTCTGGCAGGCGAGGCACTCGCGGCGGCGGCGGATGGTTGTGCCCTCGTCGGCGGGGCGGGAGTCTATGACCTTGCTCTCATTGTAGTTGCAGTAGGGGCATTTCATTGGCGCACCTCCATGCTCCATTAATATACGGAGTCAGTATAGCACATTGCACGAGATTTTACCAGAATTTTTTGCAGAATGTTCCAGAGTCCTCTGGCAGGAATTACAGCTTGAATTTAAAAGCGCCCCGGCATATCATCGGTTTGGAGGTGGTGATATGCTGAGGCGTTTGCTCTGCGATATTACAAATATGTGTCCCGAGGCCTGGGAGGGCCTGTGCAAGACGGCGGCGCTGGGCATGGCGCTCGCGCTCTGCGCGCTGGCGCTCACCATATACGCCGACGGCTCCGGCGGGCTGACCCGCGAGCAGCTGCACATTACATACGCTCTGGCCGAGGCCCCGGCGGGCTTATTTTGTCTCGCCGCCGTCGGCGTCGTGCTCATTGAGAGCCGCAGCTAGGTCTTCAAGCTCCGCCCTGTCCATCAGCACGTTCAGGGCGCTGAGCATGGCCTTGCCGGTCATGCGCTCAGGCAGGCGCAGCTCGCGCAGCAGAGCCGCGCGGCGCGCGGCGCTGTCCGGTCTGCCGGTGAGGCCGAGGGCGAACATGTCGGCGTTTGTAATCCCGCCCGCTCTGCCTGAAGTCTCGCCCTCGATGGTCGCGCCCGCGCGGCGCAGCGCCTCGACTATGACCTCCGGCCTCATGCCCTCGAGGCCCAGCTTCCCCTCCTTGGAGGGGGAGCTTTTTCTTTTCTCCTTGCCGTAGACATCCGGGATGTAGGCGTGCTTCACCTGCTCCGGCGGCACCGCGCCGCGCAGGAAGTTGCGGATGACAAAGCCCGCGCCGTCGGAGTCGGTGAAAACTATTATCCCGCGCCGCCGCGCCATTGCCCTTATAAGCTCTAGCCGCTCCCTGTCCTTGAATACGCCGAAGCCGCCGGTCTCGACTATGGTGGCGTCCACCACCTGACTGAGCGTATTCTTGTCGTATCTCCCCTCGACGACTATGACTTCCCTGACACTTATCATATTATCTCCCCGCCGCGAGGCGCACGACCAGCTCTTTTAACAGCTCCGCGTCGTCGTCCGACGTGCTCTTCATTTTATACTCATACTCAGTGCACAGCTCGCAGGCGAAGGCGAGCCGGTCTATATCCACGCGCCGCACGGAGTTCACCAGCCGGTTCGCCGGGTAGCCCTGCTTGACGCCGCACAGCTCGCACAGCTGCTCAATCGGCAGGCGGCTGTCAGACGCGACCTTGGCCGAGTACATGCGCCGCAGCTGCTGGCCTATGATGGCCACCAGCTTTATGGGGTTCTCGCGCGTCTGAAGCAGCTTTGTGAGCACATCCGCCGCGCCCTCAAAGTCGCGCTCGGCCAGCTTGTCGCTCAGCTCGAACACCCGTGCCTCCGGCAGCTTTATCGCGACCTTGTCAATGTCCGCTCTCGTTACCCTGTCGCCCGCGACATAGCCCGCGAGCTTTTCTATCTCCGGTATGAGCTGGCTCATCAGCGAGCCGCTCGTGAACATCAGGTACTCGGCGTCGGCGCGCGAGATCTCCTTGCCGTGCTCGGCAAAGCGGCGGCCTATCCAGCGCGTCAGCGCGCCCTGCTCCTGCGCCGTGAATTCCAGCGAGGCGCCCAGCTTTTTTATCGTGCGCACCAGGGACGTCCGTCCGTCCGGGACGTAGCCTATGTCCTCAAATATGACCAGCGTGCAGCCGTCGGGCAAGTCGCTGATGATACCGGTGAAGCGCTTCTGCTCGTCATCCTTGCAGGAGTTTATATCGTAGTCGCGCAGCTCGACCAGCGCCCGCTCGCCCATGAACGGCGGAGTGTGCACCGCCTCCTCCAGATCTCTCAAATCCAGGGAGGCGCCGTCCAGGCGGCGGTAGTTGAAGTCCGCGCCGTCCTCGCCGAGGCAAACGGCGCGCAGCCTCTCCATATAGCGGTCGCGGAGGTAGTCCTCGTCGCCCCAGATCAGGTAGAGGCTCTGCGGGCCGTGTATCTTGAGCTTGTTCAGCTCGGCGCTGAAATCCGCGCCGCTGTCTTTCTTCCTGTCCATGTTTCCTCCAATATCTTCTCAGGCCGCGGGATAAAAGCTGATATCGCCGCTCATGTCCGTGCGCCACAGCTGCGCGCCGAAGCTCGACGCGCGCTCAAGCGCCTCCTGCGTCGGGTGGCCGTAGCTGTTATAGCCCACGGAGACGACGCTGTGCTCCGGGCGCAGCTCCTCCATCAGCTCCAGGCAGGTCGAGCCGGAGCTGCCGTGGTGGCCGACTATCAGCACGTCCGTCTCGCCTATGATTTTCGTCTCGAGCAGCTCGCGCTCAGTCGAGGCGCCGACGTCGCCGGTGATAAGTACCGACAGCCCGGCGACGCCGCCGTGTATGATAAGCCCGCTCTCGTTGGCGTCTCCGGCGGAGAGCGGAGCGAATATCGCAAGCTCGATCTCGCCCGCCGTGAGCAGGCTGTCTTGCGTTATGTAAACCATTTCCGTCCCGCACTCAGCCGCCGCCGAGCTGATCTCATCGAGGAGGCCGTCGCTGTCGTCGAGGCCGGGCGCGAGATAAATCGCGGCGACGTCCACAAGGCGCAGCAGCTCGGACACGCCGTTGGCGTGGTCGTCGTGCAGGTGGGTGAGAATCAGCGCGTCGAGCGAGTCGACGCCCAGCGAGTGCAGGTAGGCCCCCGCCCTCTCGCCAGCGCCGGTCAGCTCTCCCCTGCACCCGCAGTCTACCATAACAGAGTGCCCGCCCGCAAGCATCACTATGCACTGGCCCTGTCCGACGTCGAGGACGGTCATCTGCGGAGCGAGGCGGCGCGAGCTGTATTCCAGCAGCATACACGACGCGCAGAGCGTCACGACCGAGAGGCCGAGCGGCACGGCGAGGCGCATCCGCCGCTTTCCCCTGCCGAGCCACGCCGCTGCGAACAGCAGCGCCGCGAGCAGCATCCAGCCTTTCATCACGGGGCTGGACGTGTATATGACGCTGCCGGGCAAACCGGCGACAAAGGTCGCGACGAGCAGGACATATCTCACTCCGACTGAGATTATCGCAGCCATCAGCTCGCCGAGCGCCGGAGACAGCGCCCCAACGGCGCAGGCCGGGTAGCCGAGGCAGAAAACCGCCGATATCACGAAATATGTCAGCAGATTCGTCAGCACGGAGTAGGTGGAGAAATAGCCGAAGTGCCAGGCCACCAGCGGGGTCGTGCACACCGTCGCGCCTATGGACATGGCGGCGACGCCAGCGGCGCTTTGCAGTGCGCGGCGCAGCGCCCTGTGCTTCGGTCTGGGTATGGCGGCGACTATCGCGTTCTCTATGCTGCGGGACATTATCAGTATTCCCGCCATCGCGGCATACGACAGCTGCAGGCCGACGCTGAATATCGCCGCCGGGTTCAGCAGCAGTATGAGGGCGAGGCTCGCGAGCAGAGCCGTCGGCGGGTCGCTCTCGCGCCTGAGCACGGGAGCGCTGATCAGCGCGAAATACATTATGCCCGCCCTGACCACCGAGTGCGGCAGGCCGGTCATCATCATAAACAGCAGCACCACCGGCACGCCGAGCAGCAGCGCGCTTTTGCGCCCGGGCCGCGCCATCACGAGGCCGACGACAAATGAGACGTGCATGCCGGAGACCGCTATGACATGCGCGAGTCCCGCCTTTGCGACGGCATCGCTCAGCGCCTCGTTCTCATAGTAGTCGCCTTTTTCACCGGTGAGCAGCGCCTTTTCAAACGGAGCCGTGTCGGGCGGGAATATTATGTCAACTGTGTCCTCGATTGCGGCGCAGAGCCTCCGGGGCAGATAGCGCAGCCCGCCGCCGTACTCGACGCTCAGCTCACCGGCGGGATAGGCGAGCATCAGCCGCCCCTCGCCGCGGTAGCCCATGTAGCTCTCGCCGTAGCGGCTGTCCGAGCGGCGCAGGCTCAGCTCGCCGCTGATTCTGTCGCCCGCGGACACATCGGCGAGCAGGCCGTCGTAGTCGTAGAGGCGCGCGTCGAAGTCCGCGCCGTCCGGCACGCTTATGCGGACGTCGACGTAGTAGTCGCGGAATCTGTCGCTCGCGACGGCGCTGACGCAGACCGTCTCGCCGTCGAGGGCAAAGGCCGGCTCGGCGACCAGCGCCTCATACGCCGTGGCGTAAACGCCGCCGAGCAGCGCGCCGACCGCCAGCAGGACAAAGCGCAGTCGGCGTCCCGGCAGGATGGCGAGGACTGCGGCCGCGAGCGCCGGGACGAAGCGCAGCTCCGGCATGGCGAGGAAGGCCGTCGTCCCCGCGGCAAATCCGCCGCAGAGCCAGGCCAGCTTGCGTATTGTCAGCGCGGAATACTGCGTCCTCCCCACCCCCTGTCTTTTTTATTGATTTTACACCGCCGCGCACATATTCGCAAGCCGCGCTCAACCGCGAGCGTATTCAGTCATATTCGCCCAGCGCTGAATATTTTCTGCATATGCGCCCTCCACCGGTTTTGGGCAGCAAATATGCACAATGTTGTATTATAAATTGAGTTTTTGTTCTACATATGTAAAGAATCGGGAGGGGTTTCTGCGGTATGCCTTGACATTTTGGTTCGGCTGCGCCATAATGTCAGATATGAATTGTATATTTATACTTATCTGACTTCCGATTGGAGGAATGGAAATGTCCGAAAAAATCAAGGTTTTCATCGACGGCAAGGAGGGCACCACCGGCCTCAGGATCTATGAGCGCATAGGCTCGCGCGAGGACATAGAGATGATTGTTCTCCCCGAGGAGCTGCGAAAAGAGCCCTCGGCCCGCCGGGAGGCCATCAATTCCAGCGACATCACCTTCCTCTGCCTGCCGGACGCCGCGTCGCGCGAGGCCGTCGCCATGACGGAGAGCGGGCACGTCCGCATCATCGACACA
This sequence comes from uncultured Oscillospiraceae bacterium, assembly GCA_944385595.1. GTDB lineage: Bacteria > Bacillota > Clostridia > Oscillospirales > Oscillospiraceae > Heteroscillospira. The sequence continues at coordinate 567 of CALWXY010000036.1, read as the reverse complement.
TCCACCGCCCACCGCGTCGCCCCCGGCTGGGTCTATGGCTTCCCCGAGCTGTGCAAAACCCAGCGTGAGGCCATTGCCGCCTCCCACCGCGTCGCAAACCCCGGCTGCTACGCCACCGGCTTTATCTCGCTGGTGCGCCCGCTGGTCGACGCGGGACTGCTCAGCCCCGACAGCCACGTCACCGCCCACGCCCTCTCCGGCTACAGCGGCGCGGGCAAAAAGACCATCGCCGTCTACGAGTCCAGCGACAGGCCGCAGGAGTTTTCTTCCCCCAGGCTCTACGCCCTCGGCCTCGCGCACAAGCATCTGCCGGAGATGAAGGCCATGACCGGCCTTGAGCGCACGCCCATATTCAACCCCATCATCTGCGACTACTACTGCGGCATGACCGTCCCCGTCCCGCTCTTCACCGACGCGCTCGGCGGCGCGGACGCAGCAAAGCTCCGCGAGCTGTACGCCGACTTCTATTCCGGCAGCCCGTTCATCTGCGTCGCGGGCGAGAACGAGCCGGAGGGCGGCTTCCTCGGCTCCAACAACATGGCAGGGCGCGACTCGCTTGAGATTTTC
>CALWXY010000035.1 GCA_944385595.1 uncultured Oscillospiraceae bacterium | reverse complement strand
CCCGCTGTCCTCGAGCGCCTGCTCAAGCTCCGCAAAAGCGGCGGCTCGCCAGACGGCGAGGCCCTCAGCGCCGAATAACTCCGTTTTTCCGCCCCGGCGCCGCACCCGCGGCTCCGGATTTTTTTATTCGGCCCGCTCACGGATATTGTAAAAATCAGAAAATCGTGTATAATATTGTCCACCAACGCTTGCTATGGAGCTGAGATACATGGAAGATACATCCAGAAATTTTATACACGCCATAATAGACGAGGACCTCGCGCCCGGCGGGCGCTATGAGGGCATGGCCGTCCAAACCCGCTTCCCTCCGGAGCCGAACGGCTATCTGCACATAGGCCACTGCAAGGCCCTCTGCATCGACTTCGGCACTGCCGAAAAATACGGCGGCATGTGCAATCTGCGCATGGACGACACGAACCCCGACAAGGAGGACGTCGAATACGTCGAGGCCATCAAGGAGGACATACGCTGGCTCGGCTTCGACTGGGGCGACAGGTTCTATTACGCCTCCGATTATTTCGAGCAGATGTACGGCTGCGCCGTCTCGCTGATAAAAAAGGGGCTAGCCTACGTCTGCGAGCTGACCCCGGAGCAGATGCGCGAGATGCGCGGCGACACCACCTGCCCCGCGCGCTGCCCATATCGCGACAGGCCCATCGCGGAGAGCCTCGACCTGTTTGAGCGTATGCGCGCCGGCGAGTTCCCGGACGGCAGCATGACGCTGCGCGCCAAGATAGACCCCTGTTCCGGCAACTTCAACATGCGCGACCCCGTCATCTACCGCATCAACCACAAGCACCACCACCGCCAGGGCGACAAGTGGTGCATCTACCCCATGTACGACTTCGCCCACCCCATCGAGGACGCGCTCGAGGGCATCACGCACAGCCTCTGCTCGCTTGAGTTCGAGGATCACCGCCCCCTCTACGACTGGGTCATCGCCAACTGCGACCTGCCCTCCACCCCGAGGCAGATCGAGTTCGCGCGCCTCGGCATCAACTACACCGTCATGAGCAAGCGCAAGCTGCGCCGCCTCGTCGAGGAGGGCTATGTCTCCGGCTGGGACGATCCCCGTATGCCGACGCTCTGCGGCCTGCGCCGCCGCGGCTACACGCCCAGCTCCATTCGCAGCTTCAGCGAGCGCATCGGCGTCTCCAAGGTCGACAGCACCGTCGAATAAAGCTTCCTCGAGCACTGCCTGCGCGACGACCTCAACACCACCGCCCGCCGCGCCATGGCCGTCCTCCGCCCCATGAAGCTCACCGTCACCAACTACCCCGAGGGCATGACCGAGGAGTTTGAGATTGAGAATAACCCCGAGAACCCCGCCGACGGAACGAGGCGCATAAGCTTCAGCCGCGAGCTCTGGATTGAGGCCGAGGACTTTATGGAGAATCCCCCCAAAAAATATAACCGCCTCTACCCCGGCAACGAGGTGCGCCTCAAGAGCGCCTACATCGTGAAATGCACCGGCTGCCGCCGCGACGAGGACGGCAACGTCGCCGAGGTCTTCTGCGAGTACGACCCCGCCACCCGCGGAGGCGACGCGCCCGACGGGCGCAAGGTGCGCGGCACCATACACTGGGTCAACGCCGCCGACTGCGGCGAGGCCGAGGTGCGCCTCTACTCCAACCTCTTCTCCGACCCCGATCCCGACGGAGCGGGCAAGGACTTCATCAACTGCCTGAACCCCGATTCCCTCGAGGTGCTCACCGGCTGCAAGGTCGAACACTGCCTCGCCGAGGCCGTCGCCCCCGCGAATTTCCAGTTCCTCCGTCTCGGCTACTTCTGCGTCGACAGCTGCGACTCCAAGCCCGGCAAGCCGGTATTCAACCGCTCCGCCGCGCTCAAGGACAGCTTCAAGCCAAAAGAAAATAAATAAGAAAAATGACCGGCAGCAGCCGGTCATTTTTTATCCAGAAATTCCTCAAGCTCGGCGAAGTCGTGCAGCACGACGGCGGCAAACGGCGCGTCGCCCGAGCGAGCGGACACCTCGTCGTGCACCAGCGCGACGGGAAAGCCCGCGCTGTGCGCCGTGAGCGCGGCAAACGGCGCGTCCTCGAACACCAGAGTCTCCCCCGGCAGCGCGCCCATGTGCGCCGCCGCGGCGAGGAACACGTCCGGCTCGCGCTTGCTCTTGCCTATGCTCTCGCAGGTGAAGATGGCCGAGAAATACTCCAGCACGCCAAGGCGCGACAGCGCCGCTCTGGCGAGGTGCTCCTCCGTCGCCGTGGCGACGGTCATCGGCACGCCGCGCCGGGCGAGCAGCTCCAGCGCGCCGCGCGCGCCGGGCTTGAGCGGCAGGTCGCGCTCGTAGGCTGTGCGTATGTTCTCGTGTATGCGCTCGATTATCTCGTCCTCGCTGAGCGGCACGCCGTATTCGCGCTGAAAATACTCCGCCGACTGGCGCAGCGTCAGCGCCATGACGTCCTCCTGCAGGCCGGGCTTCGGGCTCAGCCCCAGCGAGCGGAGGAAATTCGCGTCCAGCTCGTTCCAGGCGCTCATGGAGTCGAGTATGGTGCCGTCCAGATCAAAAATCGCGGCCTTTATCATCAGCAGAGTCCTTCCCTGACCATATTTTCAAGCTCAGCAGCGGTGCAGCTCCAGACAATGCCAAGCGTCCCGCTGCGGACGGATATCTCAGCCCGCGCGCCGGTGAACTCGTTGCTCACGCCCAGCGGGTAGTCGAAGCTCAGCTGCGCGTCCTCGAGGGTGTATTTCGTGCCGCGCTCGCGGACGCCCTCGGCGCTGCCGCCGAGCGCGAAAACCGAGAGCATGCCCCTGCATTTCCCGGGAAATTCCGCTCTCCCGTCGCACAGAGCGGTGACGGCCGTGCCCTCGCCCCACAGCCAGCCGCGCGCGCCGCGCTGCGCTATGTGGCAGAGGCTCTGGATATTCGCCATGCTGTGATCGAAGCGCCCGCCGAGGCCGCCGTGGATGATGAAGCGCCTGTAGCCGCGCTCGAGGCCTATGTATATGGCGAGCATGGTGTCGGTGTCGTCCTTCTCCGGCGGGTGGCGCAGCAGCTCGACGCCGTCCGGCACGAAGCCGAGCGAGTCGAAGTCGCCGACGGCGAGGTCGACCCTCACCCCCGCCCTGCACAGGGCGTCGTAGCCGCCGTCGGCAGCTATGACCAGATCCTCAGCGCGCGGGCTTATGGACATGCCCCGGCTGTCGCCCGCGCCAACTATGTAGCAGATTGGTTCCATATTTGCGTCTCTCCTTTCCGCCGGTGTTCAGCACAACTATCGCCCCGAGCACCAGCGCCACTCCCGCGGCGCAGGCGAGGCTCAGGCTTTCGTGGAACACCAGCGCGCCCAGCAGCGTCGCCACCACCGGCTCTACCGAGGCCATGACGGAGGCCTTGCCGTTTTCCGTGCCGCTCAGCCCGTAGGTGTAGAGCAGGTACGGCAGATACGATATGGCGAGGCCGAACACCACGCACAGCAGCGCCGTGCCCGGCTCGGCCAGCGCGAGGCCCAGCGGCTCGCCGAAGCCCCAGACCGCCCCGGCGCCCAGCGCCGTGAGCAGGCATGAGTAGAAGTTGATTGTCAAGCTGTCGTAGCCGCGGTTTATGGCGAATTTTGCGAAAATACTGTACAGCGCGTAGCCGAAGCCGGCGCACAGCCCGCAGATCAGACCGGCGGCGCCGAGCGTCTCGCCGGAGCCGAGCCCCGACACCAGGCAGCAGCCCGCGAACGACATCGCCAGCGCCGCGAGCTTGCGCCCCGTGAAGCGCTCGCCGAACAGCGGCAGCGACATCAGCATGACAAACGACGGCGCGGTATACAGCAGTATCGCCGCGACGGCGAGGCTCGTCAGCTCAATCGCCCTGAAATAGCAGACGGTGAAAAACAGCAGACTGCACACGCCGGAGCCGAAAAAGCACCAGAAGTCGCGCAGGCGCACGCGGAAGCCGCGCCGGTCGCGCACGATTATCGTCGCGCCGAAGAGAATCGCCGCTATGGCGCAGCGTATGAACACGGTGTTCGGCGAGCTGAAGCCCCTCGCGCTCAGCTCTCTGGTGAACAGGCCCATAAAGCCCCAGAGCGCGCCGCCCGCGATTATGGAGAGCGAATAGCGGTTCAGCATTTTCCGCCCTCCGCCGCAATCACAGCCGCCAGCGCCAGCGAGAGGAACTTCTCCTCCGGCGACGAGCCGCGCGAGGTCATGACTATCGGTATGCGCGCCCCGGCGATGACGCCCGCGTTCGTCGCGCCGCAGTGGAGTATCCAGCTCTTGCCGAGGAAGTTGCCGGAGTTTATATCCGGCACAAGCAGTATGTCGAAATTGCCGCAGTTCGGATTTTTAAAGCCCTTGTAGGCCGCTATCTCCGCGCTCATGGCGATGTCGTAGGATATCGGCCCCTCGACGGCGCAGCGGCCAAACTCGCCGCGCTCCGCCAGCTCGCGCAGGCGGCGGGCGTCGACGGTCTCTGGCAGCTTCTCGTCGAGCGTCTCCTTGCAGCATATGCACGCGGCCTTCGGCTCCTCATAGCCGAGGCGGCGGAAGGCATCTATGGCGTTGAACAGTATGTCGCGCTTGCGCTCGAAATCCGGGTGCGTGACCATGCCGCCGTCGGTACAGCAGATGAGCTTGTGGTAGCCGGGAAAGCTGTTGAAGCTCAGGTGGCTCATGCATCTGCCGGTGCGGAGGCCGTTCTCCTTTTTCACCACCGGGCGGAGCAGCTCGCTGCTCTCGACCATGCCCTTCATCAGAAAATCGGCCTCGCCGCATTTTATCAGCTCCACCGCGGTCTCAGCCTCGTCCAGCCCCGGCGCGGCGGCGCTGATGCGGAAATCCGCCGGATTCCGGTCAAGTGAGCGCAGGAGTTCAGAAATCTTTTGCACGTCGCCGACGAGATGCGGCTCGGCCACGCCTCCGTCAGACGCGCGCAGCGCCGCCTCGACGGAGTGCATATCCGCCGCGCCGGCGACGGCGACCACGCCCTTGCGCGGCAGCGCCCTCGCTCTCTCAAGCAGTGTATCATATCCGTGCAGCTCCACTCAGCTCACCGGCCTTTCGTTGGTATAATATATAATAATACCTCGCCCGCACGCCCCTTGTCAACCGCCGCGGCATTTGACACGGGCGCATGCCTTGTGCTAATATATGGCCATGCGGGTATGGTGGAATTGGCAGACACGCAGGATTTAGGTGCTGTCACCACAGTGAAGAAGTTTGTGTAAAAATAGCGGCAGGGTGTTCCTGTTGCTCATATATGCGGGTATGATGAAATTGGTAAACATGCTGGATTTAGGT
>CALWXY010000034.1 GCA_944385595.1 uncultured Oscillospiraceae bacterium | reverse complement strand
GTGACATCTCGCTGTCGGACTCGATAGATATGGACGGCGACGGGAACAGCCTGTCGCTCATGGACATAATCTCGGAGAACGGCGAGGATATGCTGGAGAGCATAACGAACGACGACATCTGCATGAGGCTGCGGGGCTATATAGACAGCGTGCTGACGCGGCGCGAGGCGGATATCATCATCATGCGCTACGGCCTGGACGGCAAAAAGCCGCGCACCCAGCGCGAGACCGCAGACATCTGCGGCATCAGCCGCAGCTATGTCTCCCGCATTGAGAAGAAGGCGCTGGAGAAGCTGCGCGAGGTGCTGGAGCGCTAGGCGGCGCTGTGCTCGACCTTGCGGAATATGTATGCCAGGCTGAACACGGCGGCGATGGCCAGCACGAACTCGGCGCAGAACTGGGCGTAGGCGAGGCCGTAGAGCGGGAAGAAGTGGTTGAGTATGAACAGGGCCGGAATCTCAAGCGCAATCTTTCGCAGTATGGCAAACGCGAGCGAGAACCGGCCCATGCCGACCGCCTGGAACACGCCGACGGCGAGGAAGTCTATGCACAGGAACGGCAGGCCGAGGCAGAAGCCGCGCAGGAAGTGCGAGCCGTACTCCACGATGATTTCGTTTTTCATGAACAGCGAGATGAAGAAGCCCGGCGCGAAGAAATACATCAGCGACACGGTGATAATCAGCGAGAGTGCGGCCCTCGCCGTGAATTTTATGGTGTCCTTCATGCGCTGGGCGTTGCCCGCGGCGAAGTTGTAGCTCACGAGGGGCATGATGCCCTGCGAGAGACCCTGGGAGACGTACATCGGCACCATGTTTATCTTCTGGGTGATGCCCATGGCGGCGACGGCGTCGGCGCCGTAGCCGGAGGTGAAGTTGTGCAGTATGGCCATGCCGGTGACGTTCAGCAGGTTCTGGATGGCGGCGGGGACGCCCACGGCGAAGACGCCAAGCACGATGACCCGGCGCAGGCCGAACTTGCGCGGGTCTACGCACACGTAGGTGCGGCCGCGCCGGACGAAGAGCAGCACGAAGAAATAGAGGCAGGCCACGCAGTTGGAGATGAATGTGGCGAGTCCCGCACCGGCGGCGCCCATGTTGAGACCCCAGGGCAGTATGAAAATCGGGTCGAGGATGATGTTCAGCAGGCAGCCGCTCATCGTGCCTATGCTGGCGTGGAGCGCCGCGCCCTCTGAGCGCACGAGGTAGGCCATGACGACGTTGAGTATGGCGGGCGTCGCGCCGAAGGAGACCGTCCAGTACATGTACTGGGCGGTGGCCTCGCGGGTGGTCTCGTCGGCGCCGAGGGTGGTGAGCAGCGGCTCCTTGAAGACTGTGCACATGGTAGAGAAGAGAATACCGGCGGTGACCGCGCAGTAGAAGCCGAAGGCCGAGCTGCGCGACACCGTCTCGAAATCGCGCCTGCCTAGCGCGCGGCTCATCATGCTCGAGGAGCCGACGCCGAAGAGATTGTTCACGGCGTTGAACGCGAGCAGCACCGGCGCGGCCAGCGTGACGCCGGCGTTTTGAACCGGATTCTGGAGCATGCCGACGAAATATGTGTCGGCGAGGTTATACAGCACCATGACCAGCGAGCTGAGTATGGTGGGTATCGCCAGACGCGCGACGGCGCTGGGGATAGGCATACGCTCAAACAGGTTGATTTTCTGCTCATCAATCATATTTAACCACGCTCCCGGGAAATTCAGCTGAAAAGAAAGCCGCGCCGGACGAGAGCCCGATGCGGCGCATCTTCGATAAGCTTAACGTAAACTTAACACTTATACTACTATAATATCACGTTTACAGTGAAAATCAAGGGGCATCATCCGCGCCTGAGCCGATTGGCGAGATATTGCGCGGCGAAGCCGGTGAAAGCGCCGGTGATGACGGCGGAAATCATGAGCGGCGGGAGGTAGACGAACACGGCAGCGGTGCCCATTATGAGGGCGGCGACAATCAGCTGACCCAGATTGTGACAGATTGCGCCGCAGACGGAGGCGACCCACATCTGGCCGGGGCCGAGCACTTTTGCGAGGATGATGGTCGCGATTATGCAGAGCGCGCCGCCGCCGAGGCTGTAGAGCATGGAGACGGCTGTGCCGGTGAAGAGGCTGCCGAGCACGATGCGGCAGAGGAGGATTAGCACGGCCTCATAGCCGGTCATGGTGAAGGCGGCGTAGACCGTGATGATGTTCGCAAGTCCGAGCTTTATGCCGGGAATGGGTGTGGGCGCGGGGATCTGCGCCTCGAATGTGAAGATGATGAGCGCCGCCGTGGTGAGCATGGCGAGCTTTGCGAGCCTTTTAGCATCCATGGCGCAGCCTCAGCCGGAGACGGAGTCGATGTCCGGAGCTTCGCCGCCGGATATGGTAATCATGAGCTTGTTCGGCAGGCAGACGATGGGGCGGAGGCTGTCGCCGATTTTGCCCTGGGCTATGCAGACGTGGTCGGGGCAGCTGGCCTCGATGACGCTGATTGCGCCCGGCTCGACCAGGACGAGGTTGTAGCCGCCGGAGGGGTTCGTGACCTTAATCTCGTAGCTCTCCTTGACCTTGCTGAGGTCTATGCGCTGGAACTCGGCGCCGTCCTGGGTGATGACGGCCACGCTGCCGCCCGCCGAGCGGCGCATGAACAGCATGGAGAGGGAGCTGAGCAGTATGAGCGCGGCAAAGGCCGCGAGCCAGAAGCGGTGGGAGCGGAGCAGCTCTTTGGCTTTCAATGTACCACCTCCACGGTGTATTTGTCGGCGTAGCCGGAGAGGAGCTCGAAGCAGTCCTCAAGGCCGGGGGTAATAAAGATGTTGCCGTTTTTGGTGACGAGCAGCATGTCGAAGCCGCCGGTTTTGCGCCAGAAATCGAAGGCCTTGTTGACGCCCATTATGTAGGTGGCGGTGGAGAGGCCGTCGCACTCAAGGCCGTCGGTGCCGACGATGGTGGCGGATATGACCTCGGTTTCGGCGGGGTAGCCGGTGTAGGGGTCGATGATGTGGCAGTAGGTGCGCCCGTCCTCGACAAAGTAGCGGTTGTAGCCGCCGGAGGTGACGACGGAGCAGTCGGAGACGGAGAGAACGCCGAAGTAGGACGAGCTGTCGAGCGGGTCGCAGACGCCGACGCGCCAGTCGCCGCCGCCGGGGGCGGAGCCTACGGCGCGGACGTTGCCGCCGAGGTCGAGTATGGCGGACTCGATTCCGGAATTTGTGAGGATATCGGCGACCATATCGCCGGTGTAGCCCTTGGCGACGCTGCCGAGATCAATCTGCATACCCGGGGCGACTGTGACGACATTGCCGTCGACCTCGATTTTGGAGTAGTCGACCTTGGTGAGCAGCTGCTTTATCTCGTTGTATTCGGGCACGCGGTAGCCGCCCTCCGCGTCGGTGAAGCCCCAGGCGCGCAGGACGGGGTAGATGGAGATATCCAGCTCGCCGCCGGTGGCGGAGCAGATTTCGAGCGCGCGGGAGATAATCTCGGCTGTCTCGTCGGAGACGGTGGTGGGCGTGTCGGAGGTGGAGTTGATTTTAAAGATGTCGCTGCCCTCGCGGGTGACGGATATGAGCGCCTCGAGGTCGTTGATTGCCCCGGCGGCCTGGGCGAGGGCGGAGGTCGCGGCCTCCTCGTCGTTGCTGTAGGCCTTGAGGCTCATGACGGTGTCCATGGCGAAGACGAAGCTCTCGTGCTCGGCGGGCTCAGGCTCGCCGCCGATGTGGGCGAGGTCGAGCTTCATGGCCAGCGAGCCGACGATGAGCAGCACCAGCAGGACGGATACGATGATGATGAGTTTTTTATTGTTCATATGGACATTCAAGCTCCGGTGTCTGGAAGGATTTGTGGATATAGAGGCAGATGAACACAAAGGCGGCGAGCATGGCCGCTGTGCCGACGAACATGGGCAGGATGAAGTAGCCCCGGATGTAGGCAAAGTAGCCGAGCAGGCTGCCGAACTGGCAGAGGATGAAAACCGGCGCGTAGGCGGGCGCGGCGAAAGCGAGCGCGAGGGTGAGCGCGTCGGCGAGGAAGAAGTAGCGCTCGTGCATGTACGGCAGGAAGAGCGGGATGCCGAGCGCGAGCAGCACGCCGAAGCCGAAGAGGGTGTCGAGCGTGACGCTCTTATAGCGCGCCACCGTCCAGAACATTGTGGTGTAGACGAGGGCGAGCGCGAGGGCAATGCCGATGTACTGGGCGTAGTCGAGCCATAGCTCGTCGTAGCCGTAGGGGATGAGGGCGTAGATGGAGGCGCTGTTGAGGTTGAGGGAGTAAGTGGCGCCCTCGACCTGGCGGAAGTAGACGGTGAGCGCGTCGGAAAGCGGATGCCCGAGCAGGACGGCGGGGAGCAGCGTCGCCAGAAAGACGGCGGGGAAGACCCAGCAGTCGCGCAGGCGGACGACGCCGGTGAGAATCAGCACGCCGAACAGCGGCAGGAAAAACACGGCCTGCACCTTGAACGCCAGCGAAAGCGCCGCGAAGGCGTAGGCACTGCGGCTTTTGCCGCAGAGTGCCATGTATAGCGAGATCACGGCAAATGCGGCGAAGATGCTGTCGCACTGGGCCCAGAGCGCGCCGTTGAGCACATCGGTGGGCATGAGCATGACGGCGATAAATGCCGCGAGCTGCCGGGGCTTGGAGTCGGTGAAAAAGAGCACGAGGCGCGACACGCCCCAGGCGAGGACGAGGTCGAAGGCTATGGAGAGGAATTTTATCAGGTAGAGGTCGTCGACGGGGATGTAGGAGAAGAGCGCGAGGAAATAGAGGTAGGGGAGATTGTAGTTGCCTATGCTGTCCTTGAGCGCGGCGAAGCCGCCGTTTTGGCGGAAGTAGTCGACCCAGACGGAGAGGAAGTCGTTGTAGTCGCCGGTGCGCCAGTCGAGGACGGGAATCCGCACGGCGAAGGCGAGCGTGAGGAAGAAAATGGAGACGGCGATGTATCCGCCGCTTTTCAAAAAGCCCTCGCGGTACATGACGGCGCAGCCCGCCGCGAAAATCGCGAGAAAGATGATGGAAGAGAGGATGGTCATGCCAGGGCTCCTTTGGAAAATGTACAAGTCAGTATAACACATTATAACACACAGCGCCATATTTTTAGCAGAAAAAGAAAAACGGCGGAGAGCATAGCTCCCGCCGGAAAAAAGACAGCTATATTATAAATAAAGGCTTGACAAGCAAAATATGGGATGGTATAATAGCTTGCTATTCAAAACCATGTAAACAGCAGTATCCCATATTCATCGTGAGCTTATTGTACCAGATTTACAGAAAAAATCAACAGTACCAGCGGATTATCTTACAACCCCGCCGGGTGTATCGACTATTACAGCAAGGAGTGAAGGATAAGTGCCAAAAGATGTCAGCTACGGCAAGACTGTGCGAAAGAGCTTTGCCCGCACGGACGAGCTCCAGGATATGCCGAACCTTCTTGAGGTTCAGAAGAGCTCTTACAAGTGGTTCCTCGAAGAGGGGCTGAGAGACGTCTTTAAAGATGTCGCCACCATCACCGACTATTCCGGCAACCTCGAGCTCAGCTTCGTGGACTACTCCATGGACGAGAAGCCCAAGTATTCCGTCAAGGAGTGCAAGGCGCGCGACACGAACTACGCCGCCCCGCTCAAGGTCTACGTCCGCCTCCGCAATAAGGAGACGGAGGAGATCAAGGAGCAGGAGATCTTCATGGGCGACTTCCCGATTATGACCGATGGCGGCACCTTCATCATAAATGGCGCCGAGCGCGTCATCGTCTCCCAGATAGTCCGCAGCCCCGGCGTCTATTTCGACAAGCGCACCGACAAGACCCAGACCTCCGTCTACAGCACCACCGCCAGACCCTACCACCGCGCCTGGCTCGAGTACGAGACCGCCCTCTACGTTGTGTTCTATGTCCGCATCGATAAAAACCGCAAGCTGCCGGTCACCTGGCTGCTCAAGGCCGTCGGCGTCTACCGCCCCGACAAGCCCTATACCTGGCTCAGCTGCACCGACACCGTCGTCGGCGCCACCACCGACGAGCAGCTCAAGGCCATCTTCTACGACGACGAGCGCATCCTCGCCACCATCGACCGCGACACCTGCCGCACCCGCGAGGAGGCCTTGCTCGAGATCTACCGCAAGCTCCGCCCCGGCGATCCCCCCACGGTCGACAGCGCCGAGAGCCTGCTCGAGGGTCTGTTCTTCGACCGCAGAAGATACGATATCAGCACCGTCGGCCGCTATAAGTTCAACAAAAAGCTCTCGCTCAGCCCGCGCATAGCCGGCTTCAAGCTCGCCATGCCCGCCTGCGACCCGCTCACCGGCGAGATCGTCGCCGACGCCGGCACCGTCCTCACCCGCGAGCAGGCCGCCGAGATCTCCCGCCGCGGCATCGTCGACGTCTATATAGAGCTTGAGAGCGGCAAGACCGTCAGAGTGTTCTCCAACGGAATGGTCGACCTCAAGGACTTCGTCGACTTCGACCCCGCCGAGCTCGGCATCAAGGAGAAGGTGCGCTTCATCATCCTCCGCCAGCTGCTCGAGCAGTACTCCGGCGAGGAGCTCAAGCAGGCCATCGCCGACAATATCGACGACCTCATCCCCAAGCACATCATAGTCGACGATATCTTCGCCTCCGTCAACTACCTCAACTGCCTCGCCCACGGCATAGGCGAGAAGGACGATATCGACCACCTCGGCAACCGCCGTATGAGAAGCGTCGGCGAGCTGCTGCAGAACCAGTTCCGCATAGGCTTCAGCCGCATGGAGCGCGTCATCCGCGAGCGCATGACCCTGCAGGACCTCGACATCGTCACCCCGCAGAGCCTCATCAACATCAGCGCCGTCACCGCCTCCATCAAGGAGTTCTTCGGCTCCAGCCCGCTGAGCCAGTTCATGGATCAGACCAACCCCCTCGCCGAGCTGACGCACAAGCGCCGCATGTCGGCCCTCGGCCCCGGCGGCCTGTCCCGCGAGCGCGCGAGCTTCGAGGTGCGCGACGTCCACTACAGCCACTACGGCCGCCTCTGCCCGATAGAGACTCCCGAGGGACCGAACATCGGCCTTATCTCCTACCTCTCCAGCTACGCGAGAGTCAATGAGTACGGCTTCATCATCGCGCCGTACCGCAGAGTCGAGAAGGGCAGCTGCCGCGTCACCGACGAGGTCATGTACCTCACCGCCGACCAGGAGGACGAGTACATCGTCGCCCAGGCGACCGAGCCGCTCGACGAGAACGGCTGCCTCGCCAGCAAGCGCGTCATCTGCCGCCACCGCGACGAAATCGTCGAGGTCGACAGAGAGCGCGTCGACCTCATAGATATCTCCCCGCGCATGGTGGTCTCCAGAGCGACCGCCATGATCCCCTTCCTCCAGAACGACGACGCCAACCGCGCCCTCATGGGCGCCAACATGCAGCGCCAGGCCGTGTCTCTGCTCGTGACCCAGGCGCCTATAGTCGCCACCGGCATCGAGCACAAGTGCGCCGTCGACTCCGGCGTCGTGGTCGTCTCCGAGGGCGACGGCGAGGTGCAGAACGTCTGCGCCACCGACGTCACCATCAAATACGACAGCGGCGAGATCAAGAACTACCCGCTGCTCAAGTTCCAGCGCTCCAACCAGAGCACCTGCTTCAACCAGCGCCCGATAGTCTCCCGCGGCGAGCGCGTGACCAAAGGTCAGGTCATCGCCGACGGCCCCTCCACCGCCCAGGGCGAGCTCAGCCTCGGCAAGAACGTGCTCGTCGGCTTCATGACCTGGGAGGGCTACAACTACGAGGACGCCATCCTGCTCAATGAGCGCCTCGTCATGGAGGACGTGTTCACCTCCCTCCACGTCGAGGAGTACGAGTGCGACTCCCGCGACACCAAGCTCGGCCCCGAGGAGATCACCCGCGATATCCCTGGCGTCGGCGAGGACGCCCTCAAATACCTCGACGAGCGCGGCATAATCTCCGTCGGCGCCGAGTTTCACGCCGGCGACATCCTCGTCGGCAAGGTCACCCCCAAGGGCGAGACCGACCTCACCGCCGAGGAGCGCCTGCTGCGCGCCATCTTCGGCGAGAAGGCGCGCGAGGTGCGCGATACCTCGCTCAAGGTCCCCCACGGCGAGAGCGGCATCATAGTCGACGTCAAGCGCTTCACCCGCGAGGCCGGCGACGAGCTGTCCCCCGGCGTGAACCAGGTCGTCCGCGTCTATATCGCCCAGAAGCGCAAGATCTCCGTCGGCGATAAGATGGCCGGCCGCCACGGCAACAAGGGCGTCGTCTCCCGCATACTGCCGAAGGAGGATATGCCCTACCTGCCCGACGGCACCCCGCTCGATATAGTCCTGAACCCCCTGGGCGTCCCGTCCCGAATGAATATAGGCCAGGTGCTTGAGGTTCACCTCGGCTACGCCGCCCAGGCGCTCGGCTGGAAGGTCGCGACGCCCATCTTCAACGGCGCCAACGAGGCCAGCATCCGCGAGAGCCTGCAG
>CALWXY010000033.1 GCA_944385595.1 uncultured Oscillospiraceae bacterium | reverse complement strand
GCTGGAAATCGTGTCCATAGCGGCGTTCTATATCGTCAAACGCTCCAAAATCAGGTAATTCCCGGAGGTGCCCATGTCCGCACGCAGCATGAAACGCGCGCTGCTCCCGCTCGCGCTGATACTATGTATTCTTCTCTCGGCCTGCTCCGGCGTCACGGTCGAGGCGCCGTCGTATTCTCTCGACAACGTCCCGGAGTTCTCCGGCGAGCCGTACGTCGTCATCAACGGCGGCGTGCCGGAGTTCGCCGAAGAGCTGCCGGAGCCGGAGTCCTACGAGCTGTACTCGGAGCTGGATTCCCTCGGGCGCTGCGGCGCGGCGGAGGCCGTCATCGGATTCGACATCATGCCCACCGAGGAGCGCGGCGAGATTGGCCAGATTAAGCCCTCCGGCTGGCACACGGTGAAATACGACATAGTCGACGGCAAATACCTCTACAACCGCTGCCACCTCATAGGCTATCAGCTCACCGGCGAGAACGCCAACGAGCGCAATCTCATCACCGGCACGAGGTTCATGAACAACGAGGGTATGCTCCCGTTCGAGAACGACACCGCCGACTACATAGAGGAGAGCGGCGGGCATGTGTATTACCGCGTGACGCCGATTTTCGAGGGCGACAATCTGCTCGCCTCCGGCGTGCTGATGGAGGCCATGTCCATAGAGGACGGCGGCGAGGGGCTGTGCTTCTGCGTCTACGTCTACAACTGCCAGCCGGGCGTCGACATCGACTACGCAGACGGCTCCAGCGCCCTCGCGGACGAGACCCCGCCGAGCGACGAGGCGGCGGACTATGTGCTGAACACCAGCTCGAAGAAGTTCCACCTGCCGGACTGCTCCGGCGTCGCGACCATGAACGGCAAAAACCGCGAGGACGTCCACTGCAGCCGCTCGGAGCTGATTGCCCGGGGCTACGACCCCTGCGGGCTGTGCAAACCGTGAATATGAATTGTCCCCCCGGATGTGCCGGGGGGGACATTTTTATTTGCGGCTTTCCGCGAAATGCTTCTGGTAGAGGGTGAGGAAATCCCGCTCGGCGCGATTCAGGTATGCGCCCTTGTAGGTCGCGGCACTCAACACCCACGAGAATTCATCTCCAAGCGAGAAATACACCATCGGAGCATCCGGCTCGACATACGATTGCGGGAAAAACGCCGCGCCGACCTGACTTCGCACCATATTCACAACCGTCATGGTGCTTGTGGATTCAAAAAGGCACTTCGGCGTGAAGCCCGCCGCCTGAAATGCGTCGTCACACATATAGCGCATGAGCGTCTCGTGGGTCATCAGAATGAAATACTCGTGCTCAAGCAGCCTGAGATCTATGCGCGGCAGCGTCTCCCAGCTGCGCTCCCCGGCCAGATACGCCAGAGGATGGGACGCCGGCAGGGCCAGGACTATGTACTCCTTTGAGAGATAATTGTACTCAAAAAGCGGATTCGGCTTGCCAGTGTAGCCCATGAGGGCTATGCTGACCTGTCTGCGCTCAAGCAGCTGTTCCATGCGCTTTATGCGGGCCTCGTGTATGCGGAAGGTTATCTCCGGATACGCCTGGTGAAACTCTGGATATATACTTGAGAACATGCGCGACCCGCGCTCCGGAGTATACGCTATCGAAATCTCGCCCCGTTTTACGTTGGATATGTCATGGATCGCGTGTGCCGCCGCCCGTGGGAGGCCTATGTGGAGCCCTTTCCCATGGCGCCAGGCGTCTGGTTCATCGGCGGCAACGACTGGGTCGCCTGCTATCTCCTCGACACCGGCGACGGACTAATACTCATCGACACAGCCATGCACGAGAGCGCCTATCTCATGCTCCACAACATCTACAAGCTCGGCTACAAGCCCGGCGACATCAAAAAAATCCTCCTAACCCACGCGCACATAGACCACATTGGCGGCGCGCGCACGATGAAAGAGCTCACCGGCGCAAAGCTCTACCTCGGCGAGCGCGACCTCGAGTTCCTGCACGAGCGCCGCGACCTTATCGCCGGCGACGGCAAATACACCTGCGGCGAGTTCGAGCCGGACGAGCTGTACGACGACGAAAAGCCCATCACTCAGGGCAACATCACCATCCGCACCGTCGCCACGCCCGGCCACACCCCCGGCTGCACCTCCATGTTCTTCGACGTCACCGACAAAAACGGCCGCGTCCTGCGCTGCGGCATACACGGCGGCCTCGGCCTGAACACCCTCAACCGCGAATACTTCATCGAAAAACGCCAGCCCTTCTCCCTGCGCGACGAATTCATCGCCGGCCTCAAAAAGCTCGACAAATTCGAGGTCGACATCTGCCTGCCCTCGCACACAAATCAGGTGGGAATCCTCCCGCTCGTCCCGCAGATTCGCGACGACTTCAACCCATTCATCGACCCCTCCATCTGGCACGAGCTGATGAACGAGCGCCTCCAGCGCGTCTATGCGCTCATCGAAAAGGAAAAGGCAAACTGAAAATAAAAGCCCCGTCCGGGGCTTTTATTTTTTCCGCCCTTGACATATTCGGGCAAAAGGCATAAACTTTTAGTGTAATACCGGCGCAGAAAATAGCCAAATCTAACAAGAGGAGAGGATATCATGAAAAAAAGGCTTCTGTGTATGCTTCTGTGCGTAGTGCTCGTCGCCGGTCTGGCGATGCCCGCCTTCGCCGAGGGCGAGGGCGAGACCCGCAGCGGCTTCATCATCGGCGGGGAGTTCTACAGCTACACCGCCCCCGTCAGCGGCGACGGCTGGAGCTATGACGGCAACTACAAAATCACCTTCAGCGGCATCAGCCTCGGCACCCCCGACTACCCCTACGCCAACAACACCTCCTTCCAGTTCTGCAACCCGCCGCGCGACCTCACCGTCGTCCTCGCCGACGGCACCTCCAGCTCATTCAACGGCTTCGACACCATGTACAGAATCGGCAAGGCCAGCGTCGACGCCGCCAAAATCACCTTCGAGGGCAGCGGCACCCTGACCTGCCATCAGTTCGTCATCGGCCCGGTGGAGATGAACGGCGCCAACATCAACTCCACCTACTTCGCCTGCGGCGATATGATACTGAACGGCGGCTCCCTCACCACGACGAGGCTCACCATCCAGGGCGACTACGACCTGAACTCCGGCAGCATACTCGTCGAAGGCGGCGACTACCGCTACGAGAGCTGCCTGAGAATAAACATGGACTATGTCGACGACGGCGACGCCGTTGTCTCCCTCTTCAAAGACAAATACGGCCAGCCCCACCAGCTCGTCTGCACCACCTACGACTGGGGCGACGCCTACACCGTTCTCGACAGCAAGGGCGAGAACAGCACCTACGCCTCCTGGAGCTCCGGCGACGCGCCCGCGCCCGCGGCAGACGCCATCGCCTACGCCTCCACCCAGTTCGTCAGCGTGGACGGCGAGCCGGTCGAGTTTCAGATGTACGCGCTCAAGGATGAAAACGGCAACCCGACCAACTACGTCAAGGCCCGCGACGTGGCCTACATTCTGAACGGCACAGAGGCGCAGTTCAACGTCAGCTGGGACGGCAGCGCCAATCTCATCGCCGGTGAGAGCTACGCCGCCAACGGCTCCGAGATGAGCACGCCGTTCAGCGGCGACCGCGAGTATCAGGCGGCGGCCTCCGCCACCAACGTGAACGGCGAGCCCGCCGAGCTCGAGGCCATCATGCTCTTCGACGACAACGGCGGCGGCTACACCTACTACAAGCTGCGCGACCTCGGCGCGGCGCTGGGCTTCAATGTCGGCTGGAGCGCCGAGCTTGGGGCCTACATCGAGACGGATAAGCCCTACGAGGGCTGAATGAACACCAAAAAATCCCGCTGATTTAATCAGCGGGATTTTTTCATCTTTAAATATCCTCCGCGAACACGACGCCCGGCAAACACCGGAGCTTCTCTATGACCTCGCGGTGGTTCGTGTGGTGCGGGACGTGCAGCAGCATGTTGGCCGAGACGCAGTCGCTTATCGGCATGGCCATGTCGAGCCCCTCGATCCGGCAGCCGAGCGCCTGCACCTCGTGTACGAACGGCAGCACGTTCGCCTCGCCCTGGAAGAATATGGAGAGCCTGATGATGGAGCTGTGGCTGAGGAAGCGGGTCTGAATCTTCTCGCCGGCCATGGTGGCGACGATGGAGATAATCACCAGCGCCACGCCGCCGGCATAATAGCCGCAGCCGACCGCCAGTCCCACGGAGACGCTGACCCACACGCCCGCCGCCGTCGTGAGGCCGACGACCCGGTTCGCGCGCGAGAGGATGATGCTGCCCGCGCCGATGAAGCCTATGCCGCTCACCGCCGAGGCCGCTATGCGCGTCGTGTCGGCGTTGGGGGCGTACTCGTGCATGATCTCGCCGACCAGCACCGTCATCGCCGAGCCGAGCGCCACCAGCATATATGTGCGCATCCCCGCGCCGCGGCGCTTGCGTGTGCGCTCCAGGCCCATCAGACCGCCGAGCAGTGCCGACACCGCAAGTCTCAATATGCCCTCTATGCCGTAAGGGGTAAGTCCCAGAGTTTCAAGCACCTCCGCCGCCTCCCATCCCGGTTATTATTGATGTTTTCACTCGTCCAGCTTGAGCACCGCCATGAACGCCTCTGTCGGAAGCTGCACCGTGCCGAGGGTGCGCATTTTCTTTTTACCCTCTTTCTGCTTCTCGAGCAGCTTTTTCTTGCGCGTGATATCGCCGCCGTAGCACTTGGCGAGCACGTCCTTGCGCATGGCCTTGACCGTCTCGCGCGCGATTATCTTGCCGCCTATGGCCGCCTGTATCGGCACCTCAAAGAGCTGCCGCGGGATGTTCTCCTTCAGCTTCTCGCATATTTTTCTCGCCCGGGCGTAGGCCTTGTCGCGGTGAGCGATGAAGCTCAGCGCGTCGACCTGGTCGCCGTTCAGGAGCAGGTCGACCTTCACCAGCTCGCTCACGCGGTAGTCCTTTATCTCGTAGTCCAGCGAGGCGTAGCCCTTTGTGCGAGCCTTGAGCGTATCGAAAAAGTCGTAGATTATCTCGTTGAGCGGCATGTCGTAGCGCAGCTCGACGAGGTTTGTGTCGAGGTACTGCATGTCGCGGTACTCGCCGCGCCTGTCCTGGCACAGCGGCATGATATTGCCCACAAACTCCGGCGGCGTGATGATCGACACGCTGACATACGGCTCCCTCGCCTCCATAATCTGCGAGGGGTCGGGGTAGTTGTGGGGGTTATCGACCTTGACTATGGTGCCGTCGGTCTTGACGACCTCGTATATGACGGAGGGCAGCGTGGTCACGAGGTCGAGGTCGAACTCGCGCTCGAGCCGCTCCTGGATGATCTCCATATGCAGCATTCCGAGGAAGCCGCAGCGGAAGCCGAAGCCCAGCGCCACCGAGCTCTCAGGCTCGAATGAGAGCGAGGCGTCGTTCAGCTGGAGCTTCTCAAGAGCCTCGCGCAGGTCGGGGTATTTGCTGCCGGCCTCGGTGTAGACGCCGCAGTAGACCATCGGCTGCACGGGGCGGTAGCCCGGCAGCGGCTCGTCGGCGGGCTTCTCCGCCGAGGTGACTGTGTCGCCGACGCGGGTGTCGGCCACGTTTTTGATGCTGGCGGTGAAGTAGCCGACCTCGCCGGCGTAGAGGCGCTCGGCGCTCTGCATACCCAGCGGCTTGAGGTAGCCGCAGTCGAGTACCGTGTACTTCGCGCCGGAGGCCATCATCTTCACGCTGTCGCCGACGCCTATGCTGCCGTCCATGACCCTGAAATATACTATGACACCGAGGTAGGGGTCATACTGGCTGTCGAACACCAGCGCGCGCAGGGGGGCTTCGGCGTCGCCCTGCGGGGCGGGGATGTTCGCGACGACGTCCTCCAGCACGGCGCGGATGTTTATGCCGAGCTTCGCCGAGATCTCCGGCGCGTTCTCGGCGTCGAGGCCGATGATGTCCTCGACCTCGTGCTTGGCCTTCTCCGGGTCGGCGGCGGGGAGGTCTATCTTGTTGAACACCGGGCGAATCTCAAGGTCGTGGTCGAGGGCGAGGTAGGTGTTTGCAAGCGTCTGCGCCTCGACGCCCTGGGTGGAGTCGACCACCCGCACGGCGCCCTCGCAGGCGGCGGGCGATCGGCTGACCTCGGAGTTGAAGTCGATGTGACCCGGCGGGTCGATGAGGTTCAGGACATAGTCCTGCCCGTCGTCGGCGCGGTAGTCGAGCCTGACGGCGCGGGACTTTATCGTGATGCCGCGCTCGCGCTCGAGATCCATGTTGTCGAGCAGCTGGCTCTCCATCTCGCGCGCCTCGACGGCGTTGCAGATCTCGAGGAATCTGTCGGCGAGGGTGGATTTGCCGTGGTCGATGTGTGCAATTATCGAAAAATTGCGGATATTTGCTCTGTCAGTCATCTGTGTCAAAACCTCCCGCCGTGGCGCTTTTCGGGAAAGCGCGCGGCAATTATGCGCTCGGCCTCGGCCATCTCAAGCGAGAGGCGGGCGAGCGAAGCGGCGTCTGCGATGCCGTAGACCTCGTCGCACAGCCGTCTGACGGCGGCGGCGATATATCGCTCGGCGGCGGCGGAGATCTCGGGGTCGTTCCTGTCGCCGAGGGCGGCGCTGAGCGCCGCGAGCGGCCCCTCTGCCTCGCCGCCGAATGCCTCGCTCTCGCGGCCGAGCAGATAGTCGGCGGTGACGCCGTAGTAGTCGCAGGCGCGGCAGACGAAGGTGAGACCCGGCTCGCGCGCGCCGTTTTCGTAGTGCGAGAGCAGCGCCTGGCTGATTTTGAGGTCGGCGGCGGCGCGGCGCTGGCTGATGCCCCGCTCGTGCCGTATGCCGGACAGTATCTCGGTGAAGCTGCGTGCCAAGTTCCGCCAGCCCCTTTCACATGTGATTACATGAAGTAATTATACCAATTTCGGCGTCAGAAGTAAATAGCCGAAAACCCCAAAGACGCTATTGCCAAAACGCGCGGCATAAATTATCATATAGGCAGAGGTGATGGCCGTGAGAGAGTTTTTCCACCGCTGCGGCATGGGCATGCAGCTTATACTGCACACCGCGACCTACGCCGCCGCCATGCTGCTGTGCAAATGCGCTGTGAGCCTCATAGCGGGCGACGGCTCCATCGAGGCCGCTGCCGTGCTTCAGATGATGGCAATGGCGCTTTTGTTCGCGCTGATTGAGGCGCAGCTCTTCCCCGTGGGCGTGATATTCCTGCCGAGTATGCTGGCGTTCCGCTCGCTGATTTGGGTGGCGACCTGCAATCTGCTGTTCGCCGGCGGGGCGATGTACTTCCGCTGGTTCCCCGGCATACCCATCTGGGGCAGCCGGCTGCTCCTGCTGCTGCTCGAGCTCTCGCTCGCGGCGATGTGGTTCGGCATGCATGTCGTGCTCCGCATCCAGACCGCCGAAATCCACCGCTCCTTTCATCTGAGGCACGAAAAATGATAAAAGCCCGCGGCTTGAGCCGCGGGCTTTAGCTTGTCAAAAAAGCTCCGATGGAGCTTTTTTGACCGCGCTTTGCCGCCGGGCATTTTCGAGAGCGAAAATGCCGCTTTGCTCAAAAAGCCTGATTACTCAGGCTTTTTGAGGCGTTTTTCCGCCGTGCACGCCGCCGGAAAATCGATTTGATTTTGTTTGCGAGGCGCTGCGCTCAGTGTCTGGTTTTGCCGTCGTCGCCGCCGGAGGCGAGGGCGAGCAGCTCGAGCTGCTTTTGAATAAGCTCCTCAATCACGCGGACGTATCGCCCGTCGACATGCGCCAGCCGCTCCGCGAGCGACGGCTCGCGGGAATCGCCCGGCCAGAGCACGGCGTCAGCCGAGACGCCCAGAGTCTCGCATATGCGTCTGAGCGTGGTGAGCGACACGCCCACCGCGCCGCACTCGGCGTCGTACAGAAAGCGGGGGCTGACCTCAATCAGCTCGGCAAGCCGCTCGCGCGTGTAGCCCGCCCGCTCGCGGTGGATGCGTATGTTCCGCCCGACAGTGACGTTTATCTCCTTTTTCTCCCTGGCTCTCAAGCGATGACCTCCCGTCTGTTACCACTATTTTAGACAGAAGTAACGCTGGACAAAACGCATTATTACTCATATAATATTTATGAGTAATAGACGGGAGGCGCTGGCGTATGCCGCACGAGCCGAAAACTGTATGTTTTGCCGGGCACAAAGAGCTGAAAATTAGTCCTCATATTTTGCACGACAAATTATACAGTCTATTGGAAGAAATGATAGGCAACGGCTATCGGCGTTTTATCTCTGGCGGCGCAAGAGGATTCGGCACATTAGCCGCCGAGGTCGTATATGAGCTTTCTAAAAAATATAAGGATATCGAGCTTATATTAATTCTGCCATGTTTAAAACCATATTCACATGAATTTGGCTGGAGTGCTAACGACATAGCAAAGTACGAGACTATGCTTAAATACGCATCAAAGGTAATTTGCCGGCAAGAAAAATATTATCGCGGATGCTGTTACATCCGCGATATGGATATGGTGGATTTATCCGACGCATGTATTTGTTATCAGTATAAACTCTCCGGCGAAACGGCCTTCACCGCAGAATACGCCGCCGCACAACATTTAATTTTGATACGCATATAAAATTGCCGCGACAAGTCGCGGCAATTTTATATGTCATTGCTGTGTCTCCCTCACTTGGTCGCGCGCTTGAGCTCCGCGTCGCTGAGCGCGTCCATGACCCAGAGGTCGCCGGGGGCGAATTTCACGGTGCAGCTGCTCTGCGGGCTTTTGCAGCAGTTGAGGCACATGCCCTCGATGGCGACGACGCGGCGCTTATTCTCCTCGCTGCCCGGCGTGTAGGGGAGATACCCGTTTTTGTCGTACTTCAGGCGGTTGCTGTCGGTGCCGAGCAGGGGCAGGACCATCACGGCCTCGCCCACCTTTTTGCCGTCTTCGTAAATCTCGGCTATCACCGAGCCGTCGACAAAGCCGCGGGTGCCAAATGCCTCGACGCCCTCGGCGCGCACATTTGCCGTCACCGTGGCGGTGCCGGTGGTGGCGACTCGCACCTTCGCCCCGGAAAAGCGCAGCTTCTCGAACGCCTGCTCGCGTGTGACGCTCTCGTCCACCATCTTCATGGATATCTCATTGCCAAGGCGGTGCCATTTGTTCGCCAGATTACGCGCCGCCATTGCGCCCTGGGCCAGAAGCATATTCATGGTGTTCGCGGCCTCGTTGTGGCGGCGTACCTCATCGTTATACTGCGCCGTATTCGCGAGCGAGGCCAGCGCCGGTATGGCGCCGCCTATGCCGGCCGCCGCGCCCGCCATGAACATGCCGTCGGACACGCGGCGCGTGGGGATGAAGCTCGTGCCGTTGGCTTGGGCAGTGTACTCCTTCGCCTTGTCGGAGAACATGGCGTCGGGCTTATCCTTGCCATGGAGGCTGGCGTAAAACGTGAGCTCCGCGAACTTCGCCCGCTCCTTTTTCATGGCGGCGTCGTGCTGCTCCTGCCGCTCCTTCTGCTGGATGCTGCTTATTTTTTCGTTTCCGGCTTTGAAAAGCTTCTGTAGGCTCTCCAAACTGCCGTCATTCTTGAAACCAAAGTTGTTCGCTATCAGCGACGCGCGCTTGAGCTTGTTCCCGTCGCTCAAATCGTCGGCGGAGTTGATGCCGTATTTGGCGCACTCAGCGAAAAATTTCTGATAATTCGCACGCTCAGCCGCACGCTGCTGCTTGTAGCGGTCGGCCGCCGCCTCCTTCTCGATCTTGAACAGCTCAACGCCGCCCTGCACAAGGCCGACGATTATGGCGACCACAAAGGCTATCGGAATCAACAAAAAGCCATAAACCCACATATATCATTCTCCTTTCAGCTCACTAATCCATAATGGCGATGTCGTGAGTTCTCAACATGGTGATGATGCTCTGCTCTCTCGTGTAGCTGCCCTTGGGGTCGAACATGCCCTCGCCGACGCCGCCCATTACGCCGCTCAGCTGCATCTCGCCGACGGCGGCGCTCGCCCAGTCGGAGACGCTGCCGTTGTCGGCGAAGGTCGGGTCGGAGGATTCAAACGGCTTATCCATCGCCGCGGCGAGACGGCTGAGAAGCGTCGCCGCCTGCTCGCGGGT
>CALWXY010000032.1 GCA_944385595.1 uncultured Oscillospiraceae bacterium | reverse complement strand
AGCGCAGGTGGCTGATGGTGACGCCGCCGGTCTTCTTGGAGTCGTACTGGAAGTAGGCCTGGACGTACTTGTCGGTGTGGTCGCCGATGATCTTGATGGAGTTCTTGTTGGCGCCGACGGTGCCGTCACCGCCGAGACCCCAGAACTTGCACTCGATGGTACCCTCGGCGGCGGTGTTGGGCGCCGGCTCCTCGGGGAGGCTGAGGCCGGTGACATCGTCGACGATACCGATGGTGAACTGGCGGGCGGGCTCGTCCTTCTGAAGCTCTTTGTAGACGGCAAAGACGCTGGAGGGAGGAGTGTCCTTGGAGCCGAGGCCGTAGCGGCCGCCGATGACCTTGATGTCGTTCATGCCGGCGTTGGAGAGGGCGGTGACGACGTCGAGGTAGAGGGGCTCGCCGAGGGAGCCGGGCTCCTTGGTGCGGTCGAGGACGGCAATCTTCTTGCAGGAGGCGGGGATGGCGGCGATGAGCTTATCGGCCGCGAACGGACGGTACAGGCGGACCTTGATGAGGCCGACCTTCTCGCCGTGGGCGTTGAGGTAGTCGATGACTTCCTCGGAGACGTCGCAGAAGGAGCCCATCGCGATGATGACGCGGTCGGCATCCTCGGCGCCGTAGTAGTTGAAGAGCTGGTAGTTGGTGCCGAGCTTGGCGTTGACCTTGGCCATGTACTCCTCGACTATGCCGGGCACAGCCTCGTAGTACTTGTTGCAGGCCTCACGGTGCTGGAAGAAGATATCACCGTTCTCATGGCTGCCGCGCATGGCGGGGCGCTCGGGGTTGAGGGAGTGCTTGCGGAAGGCCTCGACGGCGTCCATGTCGCACATATCCTTGAGGTCGTCGTAGTCCCAGACTTCGATCTTCTGAATCTCGTGGGAGGTACGGAAGCCGTCGAAGAAGTTGATGAACGGCACGCGGCCCTTGATGGCGGCGAGGTGCGCGACGGCGCCGAGGTCCATGACCTCCTGGACGTTGCTCTCGGCCAGCATGGCGAAGCCGGTCTGGCGGCAGGCGTAGACGTCGGAGTGGTCGCCGAAGATGTTGAGGGCGTGGCTCGCGACGGTACGGGCGGAGACATGGAAGACGCAGGGGAGCAGCTCGCCGGCGATCTTATACATGTTGGGAATCATGAGGAGCAGGCCCTGGGACGCGGTGTAGGTGGTGGTGAGGGCGCCGGCTGCGAGGGAGCCGTGCACGGTGCCGGCGGCGCCGGCCTCGGACTGCATCTCAACGACCTTGACGGTGGTGCCGAAGATATTCTTCAGGCCGTTGGCAGACCACTGGTCGACATAGTCGGCCATGGGGCTAGACGGGGTGATCGGGTAGATACCCGCAACCTCCGTGAACGCATAGGAAACATGCGCCGCGGCGTTGTTGCCGTCCATGGATTTGAGCTTTCTTGCCATAACGATATACATCTCCTATAAAAATATTTGATTGTACATTGATTTTGTGAATTGCTTCACATTCCAGACGAACACAGTCATTTTATCATCATTTTTTCACCTTGTAAACCAAAAACGCAATTTTTTTCGCATTTATTTAAACGCAGGCCGCCCCCGGAGACAAATTATGGCAAAAATATTGGTACTTGTTATTTGATGGGGGATGTAATATAATACATAAAATGCAGATACTGCGTGCAAACCCATCCTTTGAAAGGAGAGCACATAATATGGTGACCATCCAGAACAAGCGCGGGAACATCCGCATCACCGACGACGTCATCACCTTCCTCGCGGGCGACGCCGCCACAAACTGCTTCGGCGTCAAGGGCATGGCGGGCAAGAGCAAGGAAAACGGCCTCTACCAGCTGCTGCGCCGCGAGTCGATGTCCAAGGGCGTTTCCGTCAGCTATAACGACGACGAGAGCATTTCCATCGCCCTGCACATTGTTGTCGACCACGGGGTCAACGTCGTCGCGCTCTGCTCCAGCATCATGAACGAGGTCAGCTACAAGCTGCGCGACGCGACCGGCGTGCCCGTCAAAAGCGTCGACGTCTATGTCGACTCCATGGTCATGAGCGACTGAGCCGGACTGAAAACTGTCACTTGCCTTATTCCTTTTAAATAGGTGTGTCCCGCCGGACGCGGACATACCATGGAGGTGCTATTTTTGAGAGAAATGATAGACGGCGCGTCGTTCACCCAGATGGTGCTCTGCGCGGCCGACGCTCTTGAGAGCGACAAACAGCGTATAAACGACCTGAACGTGTTCCCCGTGCCGGACGGCGATACCGGCACCAACATGAGCCTCACGCTCTCCGCCGCGGCAAACGAGCTGCGTAAAAAACAGCCCGCCACCCTCACCGAGGCGGCTGACGCCGCCGCCGGCGCCATGCTCCGCGGCGCGCGCGGCAACTCCGGCGTCATACTGTCGCTGCTGTTCCGCGGCCTGTCGAAGGGCCTCAAGGGGCTTGAGACGGCCAATCCCATCGAGTTCTCCGCCGCCATGAGCCGCGGAGTCCGCGCGGCCTACAAGGCCGTCATGAAGCCCACCGAGGGCACCATACTCACCGTCTCCCGCCTCGCCTCCGCCGCCGCGGAGGAGTTCGCCGCCGACGGCAGCGACATTGAGCTGATGCTCACCCGCGCCATCGACGCCGGGCGCGAGGCCGTCGCCAACACCACCGAGCTGAACCCCGTGCTCAAGCGCGCCGGAGTGGTCGACGCGGGCGGCGAGGGCTACATCGTCATACTCGACGCCATGCTCGCCTCGCTCGAGGGCAGAGCCGTCGCAAAGCGCGAGGCCGAGCCAGCCAAGCCCGCGGCGTCCAACGTCTTTGCCGAGTTCGACGAGGGCGAGATTAACTTCACCTACTGCACCGAGTTCATCGTCGAAAAGCGCGGCAGCAAAAGCCCGATGATTCTCCGCGAGTTCCTCGAGGGCATAGGCGACTGCGTCGTCGTCGTCGACGACGACGAGATCATCAAGACCCACGTCCACACCAACGAGCCGGGCAGAGCCCTCACCGAGGCGCTCACCTACGGCGACCTCGCCACCGTCAAGATCGAGAACATGCGCATCCAGCACACCGAGCAGGTGAACGCCGCCCCCGCGGCAGAGCCTGAGCCGGAGGAGGATTTCATCGCCCCCGCCGAGAAGAAGTACGGCGTCGTCTCCGTCTGCGCGGGCGAGGGCTTTGAGAAGCTGTTCCGCGAGCTCGGCGTCGACGGGCTGGTCTCCGGCGGCCAGACCATGAACCCCTCCACCGAGGACATACTCCGCGAGGTCAACCGTACCCCCGCCGAGATAGTCTACGTCCTCCCCAACAACAAGAACATCATCATGGCGGCGCAGCAGTGCGCGCGCCTGACCGAGAAGAAGGTCGTCGTCATCCCGACCAGGACCGTCCCCCAGGGCATCACCGCCATGCTGAACATGGACCCCGCCCTCGACGAGGAGGAGCTGACCGAGGTCTTTAACGACGTCATCTCCGGCGTGCACACCGCGCTCGTCACCTACGCCGCGCGCGACAGCGAGTTCGCGGGCTACGACATAAAGGCCGGCCAGTACCTCGCCCTGCTCGACGGGGCGCTGATCGGCAGCTTCGCCACCCTCGATGAGCTGCTCGAGCAGCTCGGCGGCGCTCTGGATGAGCTGTCGCCGGAGTTCCTGTCGGTGTACTACGGCAGCGACGTCACCGAGGAGGAGGCGCTCGGCTTCTCCAACGTCCTCGAGGCGCGCTTCCCCGACGCCGAGCTGACTCTGCTCTCCGGCGGCCAGCCCGTGTATTATTACATGATTTCGGCCGAGTAAAGCGGCAGAAATACACTAAAACAGCAAAAAATCCCCGGCCGCCGGCCGGGGATTTTTTGCACTTAAAAAAGCCTCGCAGAGTTTCGCCGCCGCAGCGGCGAAATAAAGTCAAATCGTTTTTTCCGGGGACATGCGCCGCGGAAAAAACACTTCTCAGCCCACAAGCGTGCGAGCGCAGCGAGTGCGACGCAGTGGGCTGCAAATTCCCACTAAAAAAAGCGGCGTCAGCCGCTTTTTTTAATGTTTTTACGGCATCACAAATCCGCCGTTGGGGGAGATGGTCTGGCCGGTGAGGTAGGGCGCGGTGAGGATGTACTCCATGCAGCCCGCGATGTCCGACGGCGCGCCGATGTAGCCCTGGGGGATGGTGGCGGCGAGGGCGTTCAGCTCGTCCTGGTTGACGCCGCGGAGCATGTCGGTCATAATCATGCCGGGGGCGATGGCGTTGACGCGCACCTTGCGCGGCGCGAACTCCATGGCCAGCGCGCGGGTGAGGCCGATGACGCCGGATTTGGCGGCGCAGTAGTCCGCCTGGTTGACGACGCCGACAAGCCCGCCGACGGAGGCGGTGTTCACTATGCAGGAGTCGTGGTCGACGAGGTGGGGCAGGCAGAGGTGGGACATGTGCAGCATGCTCACGAGGTTCGTGTTGATGACGCGCATGTAGGCCTCGGGCGTGATGTCGATGAAGTTGCAGTTGTTGGTGATGCCGGCGTTGTTGATGAGGACGTCCAGCTCGCCGCCGAAGAACTCGAGGGCTGATTTGACGAGGTTCTCGCAGGAGGCGTAGTCGCTGACGTCGGCCTTGATGGCGACGGCCTTGACGCAGTACTCGTCGGCAAGGCGCTTAACCAGCGCGTCGGCGAGGGCGGCGGAGCGCTCGCTGGTGTAGTTGATGGCGACGTTGTAGCCCATCTCGCCGAGCTTGAGGGTCATGGCCTCGCCCAGTCCGCGGGTTCCGCCGGTGATTATGGCATTTTTGCTCATAGCTGAAAAATCTCCTTTTCACAAATCTATCCGTGCAGCTGTCCGAAAGCTGTAATGGACCGGAAAATGCCGCCAAGTCCGAAAAAACGGCGGCGCGGGGCTTGACAGAGGCGCGGCATTTTGCTATATCCTTGCACAGGGAGATGTCGCAGCCGCGCGGGCGCCGCCGGCGGCGCCATAAACTCTGCAAATACCTTGGGAGTATTATACAACTAATTTTGCAGGAATAACATACGGCATATTGCGGGAATTTTTGAGCGCCGTATTGGCTATTGTGCATAATGTTAAAAAAATCACTGTATAATTCATGGTTTTAACAGATAACCGGAGTGAATACCGCCGGGAGGAGAGGGGGTCGAGGCGTGGAAAAGACGGAAAATAAGAGGCGGACATTCAATTTGGAAAAGCGCCCCATACCAAAACTTATGGCGCTGGCCGTGCTGCTCTGCCTCGTCTCGGAGGCGCTGGCGCGCCGCTCGCCGGTCGAGGCGCTGCGCTTTTTCGCGCGGGAGCCGCTGTCGCTGCTGTATAACTCGGCGCTGATATTCCTGCCGCTGTCGCTGTGCCTGCTGACGCGGCGGCGCCTCTTCGCGGCGGGGCTTGTGAGCGCCGCCGTGCTGGGGCTCTCGATAGCGGATTTTATCATACAGTGCTACCGCACCGCCCCGCTCACGGCCATAGATTTCGCGCTGATGAGCTCGGTGAGCAGCATAGTGCGGAAATACCTGAGTGTCTGGCAGATAGCGCTGCTCGCGGCGGCGGCGGCGCTGGTGGCAGCGTGCGTCGTGATCGGCTTCAGGCGCTGCCCGCGCGCGCAGCCGCGGCGCGGCCTCGCCGCCGTCGTCGTGCTCACGGCCTACCTCGCCGTGACCGTCGGCTACGCTATCCTGCGCGCCGCCGTGCCGCCCCCGGAGAGCGAGGCCAACGCCTCCGACATAGCCGACCGCTACGGCTACGCCTACTGCTTCGCCGTCAGCCTCTTCGACAGGGGCGTCTCCCGCCCGAGGGACTACTCCGAGCAGAGCATTGACTCCATACTCGACGAGCTCAGCCACCGCGGCGGCACCGAGACCGAGGAGCACCCGAACATAATCTTCCTCCAGCTGGAGAGCTTTTTCGACGTGAACCGCCTCCGCCGCGTGCATTTCGAGAGCGAGCCGCTGCCGGTGTTCAGCGAGCTGGAGGAGAATTTCCCCTCCGGACAGCTCATCGTGCCGTCGCTCGCGACCGGAACGGCCAACACCGAGTTCGAGGTGCTCACCGGTATGAACCTCGACTACTTCGGCGTCGGCGAGTACCCGTACCAGACGATTTTGCAGAACGAGACCTGCGAGTCAATAGCGTATAATATGAAGGCGCTGGGCTACACCGCCCACGCCATACATAACCACAGCGGCGACTTCTACGACAGGCAGAACGTGTTCGCGAACCTCGGCTTCGACACCTTTACATCGGTGGAATATATGCAGAACGTCGAGCGCAACGAAAACGGCTGGGCCAAGGACAAGGTGCTGACGACGGAGATACTCAAGGCCCTCGGCTCGACCCAGGGCGAGGACCTCATATACGCCATATCGGTGCAGGCTCACGGCCAGTACCCCGATGGCGAGGGCGGCGAGGATATGCCCGCCTTCGGCGAGGGCACGAGCCGGGCCTCGTTCGAGTACTACCTTGGCCAGATACAGGAGATGGACGCCTTCCTCGGCGAGCTGACCGACGCGCTCGAGCGCTACGGCCGCCCCGTCGTGCTCGTCATGTTCGGCGACCATCTGCCCGGGCTGGGGCTGAGCGAGCGCGACCT
>CALWXY010000031.1 GCA_944385595.1 uncultured Oscillospiraceae bacterium | reverse complement strand
CAACCAAGCACTCCGGGCGATTGGCGCTGCTCGTAGCGCATCCGCCTCACGTGCGGGAGGTCACAAGTTCGGGTGTTGCATCGTCCACCATTATTGTTGCCGCACCTGTTGGTGCGGCATCTTTTATGGTCTCCGGGGGATTCCCATTGCTCGCTGCGGCAGAGCCGCAGCTGCGCGCACGCCGCACTCGCGGCGCAGCTCAGAAGAGCTGTATTTTTGCCGCACCTGTTGGTGCGGCATTTTTTATGGCTTCCGGGGGATTTCCATTGCTCGCTGCGGCGTTTTCGTTTCCGGCGCTTCATCCGTAATGCGGTCTCTCCCCGCCCTCTATGCACCAGCGGAGCCAGTCGAAGGCCGGGATTATGGCCAGCGACAGGAAATACCACAGCAGTGAATACTGCAAACTTATCTGCCCCCAGAGATTGCCCCACAAATCCGAATAGTCCCAGACATCGAGGCCGAGCCAGACGTTGATGACAAGCCCCGCCGCAAGCTCCGCCGCCGTGATGGCCGCCGTGCAGATGAGCGCCTGCACCGGCAGCGGCATCTCCCACGCCAGCTCCGCGCCGAAGCGCTCCAGCGGTATCGAGAGTACGATGGCGAGCGCCAGCATGGTCCACGATATGCGCTCCGGGTGCCCGCCTACGGTCTTCCACGCCACCTCGAGGAAAAAATACATCGTCCCGCCGAAAAACCACAGCAGCACCGACACCGCCCCGCTGCACCTGTTCATAGCCCACCTCCCTGCTCGTCTCACGATATGCTCAGCGCGCAGGCGATATTACGCTAAATTCTGAACGCTATCTGTATGCCCCGGGCTCGCCGGAGGCGTTGACCCCTTTATTCCGGTCTGGTATCATATTTAATATATTTGTCCGCGGGGGGAATCCATACGCCTAATGACATGGCATACGAAAAAAGAAAGAAATTTATAGTCAATGTGCTGTACGCCGGGCTGATTGCCCTGATGGTCTATCTCCTGCTGCGCTACGCCCTCGGACTGCTCACCCCATTCCTGCTCGCCCTGCTCTTCGCCTACATGCTCAAGGCGCCGGCGAAATTCGTCTGCCGCAAGTCCGGCCTGCCGTACAAGCCCGTCGTCTCGGTGCTGGTGCTGCTGTTCTACTCCACCATAGGCTGGGGCGCGGCGCTGCTCGGCATCAAGCTCATAACCGCGGCGCTCTCGCTCTTCTCCACCCTCCCCAGCCTCTACACCAACGTGATTGAGCCGGGTCTCGCCGTCGTCTTCGACAGCATCGAGCAGCTCGTCTACCGCATGGACCCCGCGCTCGTCCTCGCCATCGACGATATCTTCGCGCGATTCGCCCAGTCCCTCGGCGAGCTGGTCACGAGCTGGTCGGTTCAGGCCGTCAGCCTCATCTCGGGCTACGCCTCCACTCTCCCGTCCATCTTCATCAAGCTGCTGCTCATGGTCATATCCACCTTCTTCATCGCCCGCGATTTCGACGCCCTAGCCGCTTTCATCTCCCGCCAGCTGTCGCCAAAGGCGGCCGATGTGCTCGCCGAAATCCAGAAATACGTCGTCGGCACCCTGCTCGTCTGCATACGCTCCTACGCCCTCATAATGTGCATCACCTGCGTCGAACTGAGCATCGGCCTCACCATCATCGGCGTCGACAAGGCCGTCCTCATTGCAATGGCCATATCGGTTTTTGACATCCTCCCCGTGCTCGGCACCGGCGGCATTATGATTCCGTGGGTGATAGTCTCCGCCATCAGCGGCGACTACAAGCTCGCAGCCGGGCTGCTCGCGGTCTACCTCGTCGTCACCGTCATACGCAACATACTCGAGCCGAAGATAGTCGGCAGCCAGATTGGCCTCCACCCCGTCGTCACGCTCGCCAGCATGTTCGCCGGAGTGCAGCTTTTCGGCCTGCTCGGCCTGTTCGGCTTCCCCATACTGCTCTCCCTCCTCCGCCGCCTCAACGAAAACGGCACCATACGGCTGTTTAAATAGCAGAAACCTGTTTACAATGTAAACAAGATGTGATATGATGTATTTACATTGTAAACAGGAGGGATTTGCCATGGACGTCAAAGAGAATCTGACCCCCGCCGAGTGGAAGCTGATGGAGTGCCTCTGGGCCAAAGCTCCGCGCAGCGGGCGCGAGGCCGCCGACGAATTGCACGACAGCGCGGGCTGGAGCCGCTCCACGACGCTCACCATGCTGCGGCGCATGTCCGGGAAGGGCGCTGTCATCTGCGGCGAGGAGAACGGCATGAAAGTCTACTCCCCCGCCATAGCCCGCGACGACGCCGTCGCTCGCGAGACCGACAGCTTCCTCGGCCGCGTCTACCGCGGCAGTCTCAGCCTGATGCTGAACACCATGACCCGGCAGCGCGAGCTCTCGCGCGAGGAGATAAACGAGCTGTACGATATACTCAGAAAAGCCGGGGAGGATGAAGCATGATTTCTGTTTTCATCAGCTCCTCGGCGCTGATACTGTCGGTGCTGATGCTGCGGCGTCTGTTCGGCCCAAGGCTCAGTGCCAGGGCGCGCTATGCGATCTGGGCCGTGGTACTGCTGCGCCTCGCTATACCGTTCAGCATATTCACAAGCCCTGTCAGCGTCATGAACGCGGCGGAGCGCATCCCGGCCGTGCAATATGCGGAGCTGCTCCGGCATTTCGACTATATCTCCCTCTCAGCCGGAGGCACCGTTGAGGCCTACTACAGCAGCGACTACATGCACGATTTCCCCACGGCCATCGCTGAAAACCAGACTGAGGCGGATTTTAACCGGATGGAGTCGGTACTCAGGCTGCGCGAGGGCTTCGCTCCGGTGCGTACCGCAGTCACGATTGTCTTGATGCTCGTCTTTGCCGTCAGCTCCGCACGCTTCTCCGCGAACGCTCGCAGAGGTCGAAAGCGCATCGAAGCCGAGGACTGTCCTCTGCCTGTCTACGTCTCCGACGGCGTCGCAACGCCGTGTCTTTACGGTGCTTTTCGTCCTGTCATCTATGTCACCCCATCCGTGGCCAATGACAATGCCATGCTCCGCCACACGCTCGCGCACGAGACCGCACATTTCATGCATGGCGACCACTTCTGGTCGCTCGCGCGCTGTCTCTGCCTCGCTTTCCACTGGTACAACCCGCTGGTCTGGATTGCCGCGTCAATTTCCCGGCGCGATGCCGAGGCCGCCTGCGACGAGGCCGTCTGCCGCCGTCTCACACCCGCGGAGCGCAAAAGCTACGGCTCAACGCTAATCTCACTGACCTGCCGGCGGCGCTTCACCCCATTCGACGCCACCACTACAATGACCGGCGGCCTCAAAGAGATTAGAGAGCGAATTGAATTGATTGCCGAACCAAGACGCACCTCCCGCCGCGCTGTCTGTGTGCTGTTGCTCTGTATGGCTCTCATTCTCTGCTCCGCCTTCACCGGCGCGCCGGAGGCAGAGCTGAGCGGAGAATCTGTCGAATACGCTCAGGTCTACTCAGGTGGCGGCTTGGAGCAGATTTCCTGTGTGCTTGATAAACAGGAGCGCGAAGAGCTCGCCGGCTATCTCCCCGGCTCCGACGCGCTCAGCCTCTGGACAGGCTCCGCAGAGGGCGAGCTTTTCATTTTCATCGCCACAGAATCCAGCGAGGAATACACTCTCCAGTGCGCCGACAGCGGCTATATATACTGTCGCTCGTCGTCGAGCGCAGCGCTGACGCGCTTTCGCAGTTCCGCTCTCCGCGATTTCGCTGAGCGGCTGCTCACCGAGCACGGAGAACCGATACCGCAAAGCTAAAAACCCCCGCGGCCCATTGAGGCCGCGGGGATTTCTCATTTACTTACCAAAACTTATGCTGTGTGCTAAATCATCCAATCCGGCGGATTCCAGCGCCCCCGGCTCGAGGTGCAGGCCGACGTACACGCCGAGCGCCTCGCTCTTGGCGCAGACGCCCTGCGTCTCAATCTGCGGCCAGGCCGAGGCCGGCATGTCCTCAACCGGCTGCTGGCAGTATATCGAGGCCGTTGAGGCGCTGTCCGTCACCGAGACAAAGTCCTGCCAGAAGTAGTGGACGCCGCGCGTCAAATCGTAATACGCCGCCTCCTCCGCGACGGCGCTGCCGGGGACGTAGGTCTGCCAGCCTATGAAGCCCGCGTATTCGCCGCTCGCGTCGAGCAGGTACACCGGCGTGTACAGCGTGCAGCCGTAGGCGAGCGACTGCGCCTCCGCCCTGCGCTCCCCCTCCGGCGGCAGCGCCGCGCTCCAGCCATCCGGCAGCTCGAGCGAGACGGTGAAGGGCTCGAAGCTCTCCGCACCTTCCGCCTCGTAAGCCGGAAACTCCACGGTCACGCCCTTCGGCGCGAGCGGGTCGGTAGCAAGAGCGGCCAGCGCCGCGGCGACTATAAGCACCGCCGCGCCCGCAATCCACGCGGCGCGCTTTTTGCGCCCAAGTATATTTTTCACGCGCGCCGATGTGTCGCTCTCCCCGAAGCTCAGCAGTCCGGCCGCCGGAGGGCGTCTGCCCGGCGCGAGGTTGAGCAGCGTCTGACAGTAGTCGGCACGCCCGTCGGCGCTCAGTTCGCGGACTGCGGCCTCGTCGCATGACATCTCCATGTCACGTCCTGACATCGCAAAGGCCAGCCAGACCAGCGGATTGAACCAGTGCAGCGCCAGCGCCGCAAATGCCAGCAGGCGGAGGATGTGGTCGCCCCGGCGTATGTGCGTCCGCTCATGCAGCAGCATCAGCTCACGGGCCTGCGCCGAAGCG
The DNA here is from genome assembly GCA_944385595.1 of uncultured Oscillospiraceae bacterium. Classification (GTDB taxonomy): domain Bacteria; phylum Bacillota; class Clostridia; order Oscillospirales; family Oscillospiraceae; genus Heteroscillospira. The sequence goes on along the minus strand of CALWXY010000031.1, from coordinate 4,415 downwards.
CTCGACGGCAAATATATTTGGGGGCTGACAAGCCCGATGACAAAGGCCGTGTCCACGCCGTCCGCCAGATAGGCTCCGCTCTCATCTCGCACGGCGCCTACCGTCCTGCGCCGCAGCCGCACAAGCTGTACCGCGCCGCTGGCAGCGACTGCGGCAGCGCCCAGCGCCCATACCACAGACATGAGGCCGGTCAGGTTCAGGGCGTGCTCCGCGCTCCGAGCATCCCCGGCAGCGGGCACAGCCTCAAATGAGGGCTCCGGGATAAGAGTCTCAGTCTCTGTGTGCGGAGCGTTGCTGAGAGCCGCCGGGACAAGGCTCACCGGGCTCTCCACTGCCATCGGGCACAGAAGGCGCAGCAGCACCGCCGACCACAGCAGGTAGGAGAATATTCTCGGCGCGCAGCGCAGCAGCAGTCTCAGGAGCAGTACCGCCGCTATGACATAGCTGGACACCGCGCTCATGCCGAGCACCCTCAAAAACAGCGCTTCAAGCACGGCGCTCACCCCCTGCTCTCGTCGATAAGCCGCTGCAGCTCGGCGCGCTCGCCGTCGCTGAGCGCGCGGCGGCTCGTAAAAGCTGCCAGAAATCTGGGCAGCGAGCCGCCGAAGTTCTCCTCGACGAAGCGCTCGCTCTGCAAGGCCGCGAGGGCGTCGCGGCTCATCAGCGCCGAGACCGTGCCCCCCTCGTTTTTGAACAGCCCCCGCTCGCACAGGCGGCGGAGCATTGTGTAGGTCGTCGACTTCTTCCAGCCCAGCTCCCGCGCGCAGAGTCGCACCAGCTCGCCGGACTGCACCGGCTCGCTCGCCCAGATCAGCTCCGCAAAGCGCTGCTCCATCGCGCCCAGCTTATGGTCAAGCATTTACATCTCTCCTTTCAGATGGTCTAATGTCATTAAACCTCTTCCTGAATTTAGTCTAACATCATTAGACCAGACTGTCAAGAAAAAAGCTCCCGTGTCGAATGACACGGGAGCTTCGTATTGCAGAGGAAAACTTACTTCTTGGGGTTGTTGACGGGCCACTCGGGCTTCTCGCCGGAGAGGACGGAGTGGATGCCCATGGCGGCGTGCAGGCCCATGCGGTCCATGGACTCCTGGGTCAGAGCCGCGGAGTGCGGGGTCATGATGATGTTGTCCAGCTCGAAGAGCTTGCAGTCCTTTGCGGGGGGCTCGGCGGGGAACACGTCGATGCCGGCGCCGGCAATGACCTTGTTCTTCAGGCACTCGTACAGGTCGTCGGCGTTCACAACGTCGCCGCGGGCGCAGTTGATGAGGTAGGCGCTGGGCTTCATCATACCGATGGTGGTCTTGTTGATGCTGCCGCGGGTCTCCGGGGTGCTGGGGACGTGCAGGGACACGAAGTCGGCGGCTTTCAGGACTTCCTCGATGCTCTCAGCCTTGACGCTGCCGGCGGGGAAGCGCTCGGCGGGCAGGAAGGCGTCGTAGCCGATGACCTTCATGCCGAAGGCGGACATGCACATATTGGCGACCATGGAGCCGATGCGGCCCATGCCGACGAGACCCAGGGTCTTGCCGTGGAGGTCGTAGCTGCGGCAGGTGTTGCGGAAGCCCCACTCGCCGTGGCGGATGCCGTTGTCAAAGAAGGCGAAGTGGTGGGCGACGGCAATCATCATGCCGACGGTGTGCTCGGCGACGGAGATGGCGTTGGAGGTGGGAGCGAAGGTGACGTACACGCCGTGCTCGGTGCACCAGTCGACGTCGATATTGTCGACGCCTATGCCGTGGCGGCCGATGACCTTGAGGTTCTCGGCGGCGGCCAGGACCTCGGCGGGGTACGGAGCGGTGCGGGCGAGGATGGCGTCAGCGCCCTCGACCTGCTTCTTCATGGCCTCGATATCAGTGTCGCCAGTTCCGATGACTATCTCGTAGCCTCTCTCCTTGAGATAATCCTTGCCGGCATCGGTGATGTCCTGAGGAATAACAACCTTCATTGTAATCAGATCCTTTCTCGAATGTATATGCAGCGCACCAGGCGCGCCCATATCAAAGTTTTATATCTTTGAGCTTATTCATTATATCACAAATCCAACTGTTCTTCAAGAGGATTTGCAATATTTACCCGACTCAGTCGACCTTGACGTTCTTGCGGGCGGCGGCCATGGCGGCACGCCACTTGCCGAGATCCTCCATGGAGGGGCGGACGCCGTCGGCTATGGCCTTGCGGCAGGGCTCGAGCACGGGCAGCTCGGCGTCGGCCATGCCGACACAGGCCTCGTAGAGCTTGGGAGCCACATCCTCGGGGATGACGACAAAGCCGTGGATATCGGCGTGAATCAGGTCGCCCGGGTTGATGGTCAGGCCGCAGATGACGACGGGGCAGTCGACGACCTCGACATGGATGAAGGCGTGGGAGACCAGCACCTCGGTGGACATGAAGTAGAAGCCGAGCTCGTCCGCCGCGGGGATGTCGCGCACGCCGCCCTGCACGAGGGTGCCGACGGCGCCGAGGGACTTGTGCGTGGTGGCCTGCACCTCGCCCCAATAGGAGCCGATGGGCTCTTTATCGGTATCCTGGATGCAGATGATGGAGGGGCCCTCCTGCTCGCGGTTTTTGGCGTACAGATCCATCTGGAGCTGGGCCTGCGCGGGGGTGGCGGGGGCCATGGAGCTGACCTTGGCGGTGACGGCGTAGCCGATCATGGGCTTGCTGCGGTCGCCGGCGCGCTGAACCATGCCGGGCTTGCCGTAGCAGTTGAAGCGGTACTTGGCGCCGAAGGCCTCGAGGGCGTTGCAGATGGTGGGGCTGTCGAATTCGCGCAGCTTCTCGAGCTGCTCAGCGGTGAGTTTTGCCATGTTATATGTTCCTTTCCAAATATTATTCAATTAGAAGAGGTTGCCGTTCTCGTCGAAGTTCCAGTCCTCGGGCTCGCCGACGATCTCGATATTGGGATTGGCCTCGGCCTCGGGCAGCATGTTCTCGGAGACGTAGAACTCGCCCATGCAGAGCGTGTTGTGGATGCGGATGATGCGCACGTTCTTCTGATCGATATCGAAGCAGCACTTCACGCCGGCGCGGATGGCCTGGCGGTCGTTATCCATGACCATGGGGATTTTGGTGGACAGCGAGATGCGGCTGGTCAGGGGGTTGGGGTAGGTCTCGTAGAGGTCGACCTTGTTGTAGAGACGGCGGGTGGTGAAGTCGGCGAGACCCATGCCGCCGCCGTTGCCGTGGGACTTCTCCGAGAGGTCGAGGACGACGATATTCTGGCAGATGGGGTCCTCCTGGATGCGGGGGTTGGTGAAGCGCTTGACTACGTTGGGGTCCATGCCGGTGCCGGAGATGTTCTTGCCTATCTCGTCGACGACGAGGACGTCGCACTCCTTGAAGAGGATGTGCGCGAGGTAATTCTTGGCCTTGACGAGGTACTCCGGCTCGCGCTCGACGAACTCCTCGCTCTTCATGCAGACAATCTCAGCGGTGTCCTCATAGGCGTTCTCGATGACGGCGAGGCCGCCGATGATGTTGCTGTGGGCGATGGCGTAGGCGCCCATCTCCTCGACGCGGGGGCCGAGGTTGGTGATGTGGGTGGAGTGGCAGCACTCGTCGCCGTACTGCTTGCCGAGGCCTATGACTATCATCTTGAGCAGGCCGCTCTCGATTTTGTATCTGAAAGAGGTGTGGGGCTTGATGCGGTGGACGACGAAGATGGCGTCGGCCTCGTAGGCATTTTTATCCAGCTCGACGCGCAGGCCGCTGTCGGTGTAGCCGAGGGTGACGGTCTCCATGGAGGAGAGGATGGGGACGCCCATGGTGTCCTCGGTGATGCCCATTCCGGCGAGGACGCCGCGCTGACCCTCGGCGGTGGCGCCGCCGTGGCTGCCCATGGCGGGGACGATGAAGGGCTCGGCTCCGTGCTCCTTGAAAATGGCTATGACCTCGCGCAGTATGAGCGGGAAGTTGTTGACCTGGCGGCTGCCCGCGGTGAGCGCGACGCGGTAGCCGGGCTTGATGCGCTCGAGCACTCCGCTGCTCTCGATCTGGCGGCGAATCTCGGCGGGGATATCCTCGACCATGGGTCTGTCAAAATGCTGCCTGACCTTAACCATTCTGGGCAGCTCAATCATGCTGGTCAGTTCTTCAAGGATCATTGACCGTACCTCCTGTATTCGATTATAAAAGCGGCATACCGCTCCTTTAAATATACAACTTCCCCATTCTTTTTTCAACAGCGGCGGGGGCAAGCCGTCAACCGTTAATCGCACAGGGTTGTTGTGTTTTGCGGGCAGCAAAAAATTTTTCACATAAGTGCAATAAAACTCTCCGCCCCGGCATTATTAAGACAAATGAACAAAACACAAGGAGGAAAACTCAATGAAAAAAGGACGCATTAAAGACATACTGCTCGGCGCTGTGCTGACCGTCATGGTCATCTCCCTCGCGGCCCCCGTATTCGCC
>CALWXY010000030.1 GCA_944385595.1 uncultured Oscillospiraceae bacterium | reverse complement strand
CAGCATACGCAGCTACGCCGAGACCCTCAGCGACAGCATGGGCGCCATCCCGCCGGAGACCGAGCGGGAGCTTCTGGGCGGCATCGTCACCGAGAGCGACAGAATGACCAAAATAGTGCAGGATCTGCTCACCCTCTCGCGCTTCGACGCGGGCAGCATAGAGTTCAAGTTCGAGGAGTTCTCGTTCGAGAAATCCGTGCGCGACGTGTATAACGCCATGCTGCTCGAGGCGCAGAGGCACCACCACGACTTCACCATCAACATCAAGGACGACCCCGGCACGATCCGGGGCGACAGGGCCAGAGTGGAGCAGGTCATAATGAACTTCGTCTCCAACGCGATCAAATACACGCCCGACGGCGGGCGAATTCAGATGAGCGCCGGCAGGAAGGACGACGTCGTCTGGGTCTCCGTGCGCGACAACGGCATAGGCATACCCAAGGACGACATGGAGCGCGTCTTCGAGCGCTTCTACCGAGTGGACAAGGCCAGATCCCGCGAGTCCGGCGGCACCGGCCTCGGCCTCTCGATAGCGAGCGAGATAGTCTCGCGCCACAACGGCGAGATCAGCATACACAGCAAGCTCGGCAAGGGCACCACCATCACGATGACCCTGCCGGTGCGGGGGAACGAAAATGGATAGGCGCAGACTGAAGGAGTGGGGCAAAAACCTCCTCATAGTCGCCCTTGCGGTGAACGCCGTGTGGCTCTCCGGGGCGCTGGGCCTCGCGCAGAACTATCTCGGCGGCGACTCGCGGCCGCAAATCGCCGCCCAGGGCGACAGCGAGCTCAAGGAGACCGGCCAGGCCGCCCGCCCCCTCACCATGGTGATCAGCGCGGCCGAAAACGCGCACCACGGCGTCAAGTACGACGGCGACGCGCTCAGCGAGGTTTACAGCTGGTTCACCGCCAGCCTCGGCGAGGCGCTCGGCTCCTCCGGCGAGCCGGAGGAGGTCACGCAGACCGAGTGGGAGGCCGCGCTGCGCGGTCAGGGCGTGTTCTTCGACTATCTGTACGACCAGTCCATGAGCACGCTGGCGCGCTGGCTCGGCACGGAGATAAGCTCCGGCGCATCTCTGCACACGGCGCGGCGCTTCTGCCTCGCCGTGGAGGACGGCGCGGTCGCGCTCTATTACATCCGCGCGGCCACCGGCGCTGCCTACCGCTGCGACACGGCGGTCAACGCCGGGCGCTTCACCGAGCGGCTCGACGGCTACGCGCCGAACGCCGCGGTGTTCGGCTTTGAGCTGGGCGGGCAGTACCCGGGGCTGGACCCGTATTACGTCATGCTGTCGTCCCTGCCGGAGGTGCCGAGCCTCACGGCCTCGAACCCCCTCGCCGGCAGCGACGGGGCCGAGCTGCTTGAGCTGTTCGGCATAAACGAGCTGGCAGTCAGCCGCTACACGGAGAACGACGGCACTCAGGTCTATATCGACGGCGACAAGAGCCTGCGCCTCTCGCCGGACGGGACGCTCGAGTTCAGCGCGCCCGCCGGAGCCGAGAGCGGCTCCGCCCCCGAGGCGGGCACCGGCGCCGTCATATCCAGGGCACACGCCCTGGCCCAGGCGCTGCCGTCCGGCGGAGTGGGCGAGCTGCAGCTCAGCCTCATCGCCTACGACAGGGACAAGGGCGAATACACCGTGCGCTTTGACTACGCGGCGGACGGCATAGTCGTCTGCCACAGCGACCGCGCCGCCGCCATGGAGTTTCGATTCGACGGCGCGGGCGAGCTGATCGGGGCCGATGTGCTCTGCCGCAGCTACGCCGAGACCGGCTCGCAGACCCCGCTGCCGGAGCGGCAGGCGCTGGTGCTGGTGTCGCAGAGCGGCGGCGGCGAGCCTATGCTCGCCTATGCCGACACCGGCGCGGAGATAACACTCACCTGGGTCGTCAAGCGCTGATTGGAGCAATATGGATACTGGCAAGGTAAAAAACTTTATAATAATGGTGCTCGCCATAGCCAACCTCTTCCTCATATACGCCGCCGTCGCCGACGCAGGCCACGAGAACGAGGTGCGCCGCGCCGCCGAGGCCGAGCTGATTGCCCTCTATGAGAAGAGCGGCGTCGCCCTCGACCTGGATATGGATATCAATTCCAAAGCCCCGCGCGGCATAGAGCTGACCCGCGACAGGGAGGCCGAGCAGCGCATAGCCGAGTCGGTCATCGGCAAATCCTCGGTGACGGAGCAGGGCGGCAATATCTACGTCTACACCGGCACGAACGGCATAGCCAGCTTCCGCGGCACGGGCGAGTTCGAGATGCTGCTGGACTACGGCGTCGCCAGCCTGAGCGACGGGGCCATGGATGTCGCCGAGTCGATACTCGGCGACATGGGCATGGAGCCGGGCGGCCTTGCCGACATCACCGAGGCGGACGGCAACCTCACCGTCACGCTCGACTGCCGCTACGACGGCATAGAGGTCTATAACGCCAGAATAAACTTTCTTTTTTACGGCGACAGCCTTATGATGGTCACCGGAAAGCGCGTGTTCGACACCGCCACCGAGACCTCGTCGCACGACACTCTGCCGCTCAGCACGGCGCTGGTGCGCTTCCTCGACGAGGCGGATAAAAACGGCTATATTTTCACAAAAGTGACGGAAATTTCGTCCGGATATTCGATGGGCGTCACCGTCTCCGGCGACTGCGTGCTCAGCCCGCTGTGGTACATCTGCACCGACACCGGCGACTATGCCCTCAACGCCGAGACCGGCCGGCTTGAGACCATTGTATATTGATTTGCATTTTTTGCATCATAGTGATATAATAAATCGCTTAAAAATGTGGGTATCATAAGAGCGGTGGAAAATCAAGCGCTGCTCTTTATATGAATACGGAAGGTGTGTCTTTTTGGACAAATATATCATAAACGGAGGCCGCAGGCTGTACGGCGAGGTCGAGATCAGCGGAGCCAAAAACGCGGCGGTGGCGATTATCCCCGCCGCCCTCATGGTCGACGGCGTCTGCCGCATTGAGAATATGCCGCAGATCTCCGATACGGACATGCTCATGTCGATTATCTCCGCCTTCGGCGCGCAGATAAAGGTCATCGACCGCACCACGGTCGAGATCGACTGCCGCAGCGTCCACAACTGCGACGCCCCGTTCGAGAAAATGCGCCGCATCCGCGCCTCATACTATCTCATCGGCGCGATGCTCGGCCGCTTCGGCAAGGCCAAGACGACCATGCCCGGCGGCTGCAACTTCGGCGTCCGCCCCATTGACCAGCATATCAAGGGCATGGTGGCCATGGGGGCGAAGGTCGAGGTCAAAAACGGCTTCGTCTATGCCGACGCCCACGAGGGCAGGCTCCACGGCGCGCGCATTTATCTCGACAAGGTCTCCGTCGGCGCTACAATAAACATCATGATCGCCGCGGCCATGGCCAAGGGCAAGACCATCATCGAGAACGCGGCCAGAGAGCCGCATATAGTCGACGTCGCAAACTTCCTCAACTCCATGGGCGCGGACGTGCGCGGCGCGGGCACAGACACCATCAAGGTCAACGGCGTCGAGCGCCTGCACGGCGGCACCTACAGCATCATACCCGACCAGATTGAGGCCGGAACCTATATGATGGCCGTCGCCGCCACCGGCGGCGAGGTCCGCATAAATAACATCATCCCCAAGCACCTCGAGTGCATCAGCGCCAAGCTGGTGGAGATGGGCGTCGAGGTCCAGGAGCTGGAGGACGCGCTCGTCATCCGCCGCGAGGGGCCGCTGCGCCCCACCAACGTCAAAACCCTGCCGTACCCCGGCTTCCCGACGGATATGCAGCCCCAGATCAGCACCGCGCTGTGCTTTGCCGAGGGGACAAGCTTCGTCACCGAGGGAGTCTGGGACAACAGATATAAATACGTCAACGAGCTGCGTAAGATGGGCGCGAATATCGAGGTCTCCGGCAGAACCGCCGTCATCGAGGGCGTGCCCTGCCTCACCGGGGCGCCCGTCGCCGCCTGCGATCTGCGCGCAGGCGCCGCCATGGTCATCGCCGGGCTCTGCGCCAGAGGCGTCACCGAGGTGGAGGACGTCCACTTCATAGAGCGCGGCTACGAGGACTTCGTCGGCAAGCTAATGCAGCTCGGCGCCGACATCAGCGTCCGCCGCGACCCGGAGGAGCCGGAGCGCATACAGCTGGTGGTCGTCTGATGCGCTGTGTCACATTCGCAAGCGGCTCCGGCGGCAACTGCGCCCTCGTCAGCGAGGGCGGGACGCATATTCTGATTGACGCGGGCATATCCATGCGCCGGATCAGCCGCGCCCTCGCGCAGCTCGGCCTCTCGGCCGGCGACATAGCGGGCGTCCTGATCACGCACGACCACCGCGACCACACCGCCGCGCTCGCCATGATGGCAAAGCGGGGCGGGCCGCGTATCTACGCCCAGCGCACGACGGCAAACAGGCTCTGCTGGAGCACGCCGGGCATTGAAAACATCATAATACCCATACAGGCCGGCCTGCCCTTCCGCCTCGGCGGATTGGAGGTGCTGGCCTTCGGCACAAGCCACGACGCCGACGGCAGCGTCGGCTACCGCATATCGGGCGGGGCCGAGCTCGGCTTCTGCACCGACACCGGCTGCGTCACCGGCGAGATGCTCTCCGCCCTCCGCGGGGTCGACGCCGCCGTGATCGAGACAAATCACGACGAGGAGCTGCTGTGCTACGGCAGCTACCCGTATCAGCTCAAGCGGCGCATACTGTCCGACAGGGGCCACCTCTCGAATGAGACGGGCGCGCGCCTCGCGGCGGAGCTGTGCTCCGCGGGGGCGGGCAAGCTCATACTCGCCCACCTCAGCCGGGAGAACAACAGGCCGGAGCTGGCGCTCGCGGCGGTCAACGCCTCGCTTGAGGCGCGCGGACTGACGGCGGAGGTCTCCGTCGCGCCGGAGGACGGGCTGTGCTCCGTGGAGTTCGAGGGGAGGAACGCCTCTTGCTGGCGGTCAGGCTCATCTGCTGCGGCAGGCTGAGAGAAAAGCACTACATACAGGCCATGGCCGAGTACGAGAAGCGGCTCGGCGCGCTGTGCCGCTTCGAGGTCTGCGAGCTGCCGGAGCAGCGTCTGCCGGAGCAGCCGTCCCGGGCGGAAATCGACGCCGCCCTTGAGCGCGAGGCACAGCAAATCGAAAAACAAATCGACCCCGGCGCATGCGTCTACGCCATGTGCGTCGAGGGCAGGCAGCGCTCAAGCGAGGCGCTGGCGAGGGAGCTGGAGCAGCTCGCTGTGCGCTCGCGCAGCAGAATCTGCTTCATCATAGGCTCGTCCTTCGGCCTCGCGCAGCGCATAAAGCAGAGGGCCGACGAGCGGCTCTCCATGTCGGAGATGACTTTCCCACATCATCTGGCGCGCGTCATGCTCACGGAGCAGATTTACCGCGCGTTTATGATAAATTCAGGTTCAAAATATCACAAATAGACGAGGTGACCATACCATGTGGTGTCCGAACTGCGGAGGAGATTACGGCGAGGGCGAGCGATGCCCCGTCTGCGGAACCAGAGGCACAGAGACCCCGAAAGCCGAGTGGGGCGGCGACAGCGATCTTGAGGCGGCCAGGAAATGGCCAAGGGGAGACAACGGCGAACCGGAGACTCCCGTATTTCTCGCGCATTGCAGCTGTTTGAATATGGAGGATGTCCTGATGACGAACCTCCTCATGGCGTATGATATACCTGTTATAAAAAACTATTGTGAGAACGGCTCGTTCGGCCGCATAGTCATCGGCGTATCCGGCAGCGG
>CALWXY010000029.1 GCA_944385595.1 uncultured Oscillospiraceae bacterium | reverse complement strand
ATTGGGGAAGTAAATCTTCCTAACGACAGTCAAGTGATTGAACGGCAAAGAAAAGGCAGAACGGCATAGCCACACGCTATGCCGCCCTGCAAGATACGATTACTTCCTTATCACTACTCAAGACAAGGCGCGCCGTCTTTTCATTTTATTTGTTCTCAATCAGGTATCCGCTGCTGTCGAAGGTGAAGTCGGCGCCGCCGATTTGGATCGTCCGGTTGCGGTAGGCCGTGCCGTCGGCGGTGCAGTAGAGCCAGCCCTTGCCGTCGTGGTGCCAGCCGGCGGAGGTCACGCCGCTCCACATGTAATTGGTCAGATTCAGTTCGTTTTTCGTGTCGACGTCCTGGAAGTGCCACCACTCCGAGGTCAGGCCGCCGAAGCCCGCAGCCGTCATATAGCTCGCGAGCAGATAGGCGTTCTGATTGTTCTCGCGCGTCGCCGAGTACCAGCTCAAATCGTGCATACGGGTCTGCATCTCAAGCTCCTCGCCGGTGTCGGCGGTCTCGAGCGTCATGTCCATGGCTATGCCGAGATTGTGGTACGAGCCGCTGCGCGCGAGGAAATTCGCGAGGTCGTAGACGCCGTTTGTCACCAGCTGGTAGTAGGTGACGGCCTCCGCGCCCTCAAACGGCTCCGGCAGATTCAGCTCCTCGATGTCCACGTCCTCGAGGTACGGCGCCTCCGGCAGAGGGTTCTGGATGATGGACTCCGTGAGGTCATATATACTGCGCGTCGCCATGTTGGGGCGGAACGAGTCGTAGATTTTGATGCGGTAGCCGTCGGCCAGCGCACTCTGCGCGGCGGGGATGAGCTTCTGCGCCACCGGATACAGCAGCGGCGCAAGGTACTCGCCCTCTTTTAGCTCGACATTTTCATACCCTGCGACGACGGTACCGGTGACCTCCGGTATCTCGAACTCGTGCACCATGTACAGTGAGTCGTAGCTGTTCGTTATGTCGTAGGCACAGAGGTGGCCTATATAGTCCGGCAGATTTATAAGGCAATAGCTGCTATCAATATAGCCGATAAAGCTGTCATATCGGACGAGGAACATGTCCCCCTCCTCGGCTATCACGCAGCAGCACGACGCCTGCGGCACCGTACACAGCACGGTTGAGCGAGCGGCGCTGTCATACATCTCCAGGTCCACAATAGGCCAGACGCTGGCATAGACGGCGCTCGCGCCGGTTCTGATGGAGGTGGATTCAGGGCCGGCTATGGTCTCCTCCATATTCTCGCCGAAGGCGAGTATGCGTATCTCGAAGTCCTCGAACGGTGTGAGCCTGCCGGTGGTGTAGCTGTGCTCGGCGGTCTTGTCCAGCTCGGCTATGGTCTGCCACTCGCCGCCGGAGTCCCGCAGCTGTATGCGGTAGCCCTCGCCTTTGGTCTCGTCCCAGCTGAGCTCATAGATATTGTGGCCCTTGTCGTCGCACTTCATGTTGAGGTCGAGGCCGAGCAGGTCGTCGCGCACCAGCGTGACCGCCGGGGCGCTCTGCCCGTAGAACACGAAGTTCTCGCCCTCGCGCACCGCCGCCGCCTCAAAGACGTAGCTCTCGCCGTACTCGGGCATGTTCAGCTCCGCGCCCTCGCCGAAGCTCAGTGTGCATCCGCCGCCGGAGTAGTCGCCGATTATCCGCGTCTCCCCGCCGTTTGTGAGGCTGAGGCGGGCGGTGTCGCCCTCGGCTCCGCTCCAGCTGAATGCGGCAGTTTTGCTGTCGGGGTCGGGCGTCATCTCCAGGCTGTCGAGCCGCGGCGGCTCCAGATCCGTCTTGAGCTTCACGGCGCCGCCTATGCGCACTCGCTCGCTGCCGAAGCGGCTGAAGCTGCGCCAGGTGCTGACGCTCAGCTCCGCCTCCCCGCTGCCGGAGAGGTCTGGCAGCGAGCACTGTGGCTGCACTGTGCTCGCCTCGAACAGTGTGTCGCCCCCGGAAGAGGTGACGGTGACGACGTAGCCGTCGCAGTTCTCTGCCGGAGTCCATCCGGCGAGGATGCTGCCGTCGCTCTGCAGCTCGAGGGTGATTTGGGTGTTCTCCGCCATGGAGCTGCCCGCAAGCCAGTACGGCAGCATCCAGGCGAGAACCGCGATGATGATTAGTCCGACGGCGGCAAATGCCGCCGCCAGACCGCGCTTTTTGGATTTAAACATAGAAAATATCAACCTTTAACGTATTGCCATGGCGCTCTGCTGTACGGCATCATATAGAAGTCGTAGTAGTAGATGCCTTTTTCACGGTAGGACATCTCCAGCTCGGTGTCGAAGATATTGGTGACCCCGTCGAAATCTATCTCGACCCAGCCGTGCGGCGAGCGGCTGCTGCCGACGACGCCGCTGATAGCGGTGGCGTCGTAGCCGAGGTTGCGGGAGAGATAGTAGAACACAGCGGCGTAGCAGTAGCAGTTGCCGCGCTTGGTCTGGAGCATCACTCTCGCGTTCTCCAGCTCCCAGCCGGTGTCGCCAATCTGGTAGTAGTTGCGGCGGAGGTAGGTGTAGCCGTCGCGGGTGTGGTTGTAGGCGGCGTGGAGCAGCTCCTCGCGGGTGAGCGAGGGGTCGTAGATCTCGAGGATTATGTCGCGAATGTAGCCGTCGACCTCGCTGTCGCCGCAGGTGTAGCGCCCGTCCGGCCCGAAGTAGAGCGCTCCGGCGTAGGCGTCGGTCACCGGGAGGCCGTCGGGGCCGGTGGCGTAGAGGCAGCCGTCGATGAGATAAGTGGAGTTCGGCTCGCGGCGGGTGGCCTCGACGTCGTAGCTGATCCAGGTCTCGCTCTCGATTTCGGTGCTGAGGCTGTGGTCTATCGCGGCCTCGGTGATATCATAATACGCCCAATGGCCCGCGAAAACATCCGAAAAAATGGGGATGACCACATCTCCGTCGATGGCGGCGGTGTCGGCAATGCGCCCGATGACGCGATTGACCGCGGTGACCGCCTGCGCTCTGGTTATGCTGCGCTCGGCGCCGAAGCTGCCGTCGGGGAAGCCGGATATCCAGCCGAAGTGCGTGGCCTTGGCGGCGGCCTCGTAATAGGGGCTGTTCTCGTCGAGGTCGGTGTAAGCGCACTCGTATTCGCCGTCGGGGAAGAACTCGCCGAGCATGGAGACGAACTCGCCGCGGGTGAGCTCGTCGTTCGGGCGGAAGTAGCCGTCGTCAGCGACGACGCCGCCCGCCGCGAGCGTGCTGACCGCGTCGAAGTACCAGGCTTTGGTCGGGACATCGTAGAAGTAGACGCGCTCATCGCCGGGGTTTTCTACCAGCGAGTAGATGAGCTGCGCGCCCTCGGCTCTGGTGATGGCCCTGTCCGGCGCGAAGCTACCGTCGGCGTAGCCGCTGATGTAGGCGCTGTGCTCCGCGCCCTGCTCGGCCAGGCGCAGCTCGACGCTGTCCGCGACCCGGTTGTTCTGAACCGGCAGCTCCTGCTGCGTGTCCTGCGGCTGGACGCGTATGTCCGCCGCTGCTATCGGCAGGGTCAGCGCCGCGCCGAACAGGCAGATTGCGGCGAACATGCGCTGTCTGCACAGGAAGTCATGTCTATTCAACATAGACCACCGTTTCCGTCCCGTTCTCACGATAGGTATACACGGTGAAGCCGTTGTAATAGAGGTTGCCGTCCTCGCCGGCGCCTATGCAGCTCGGCGCGTAGTCGGAGGAGCTGGGGTAGCCGATGGCGGCGTAGAGCGCGGAGACCGGCGAGTCGACGAAGCCCATGGCCGTCTCCTTCTGAGCGGCGGGGTCGGCGGCTATCTCGGGCGCGGGCGAATCGGGCGACTGGGTCTCCGGGGCCGCGCTCTCCGGCGCGGTGCTCACGGGAGCCTGCACCTCGGGCGCCGGACTCTCGGGCGCGGCGCTCACGGGCGCCTCGCTCTCAGGCACTTCGCTCTCCGGGGCCTCGCTCTCCGGGGCCGGGGACTCGCTCTCCGGGGTCTCGGACTCGGGGGCGGCGCTCTCCGGGGCCGTGCTCTCAGGGGCGGCAGTCTCGGGCGCGGCGCTCTCGCCGGACTCGGAGCCGCAGCCGCCGAGGCAGGCAATCAGCGCGAGGGCCAGGACAAGTACAAGTGCTTTTTTCATTCTAATCCTCTCCAAACAAGTTTAATCTATGTCCGTCAGCCGGTTATCCCGGCTGTCAGCACACCGTTTACATAGCAGGCAGCGCCGCTCACCGCGGCGCCGTCGGGGATATAGGCGGCAAAGCCGCCGTCCGCGAGCAGGAAGCACTCGTAGGCGGTATCGCCGCAGAGCAGGTAGACGGGCGAGTCCTCGTCCGGCGTATCGCCGAGCGCTCCGCGCCAGAGGACGAGGCCCGCCGAGGTCGGCGCGCCCTGGCGCTCGGCGGAGCAGGCCGCCCCCTCGCCCTCCGGCGAGACGGCGCGCTCCGGCGCCGGCATCACCGGCACATAGCTGATAAGGTAGTCGAGGTTGCGCTCGACCAGCTCTATGACCACACAGCCGTACTCGGCGGTGAGGTCGTAGGATGTAGAGCGCGAGAATTTGGCCGTGGCGAAGCCGTCGGCCAGAAACGGGTGCAGCAGCTCGCCGAAGCTGTCGCGGTAGCAGAGGAGGCTCCCCTCCCCCGCGCCGGTGGTGTTGAGCG
>CALWXY010000028.1 GCA_944385595.1 uncultured Oscillospiraceae bacterium | reverse complement strand
GACGAGAGCAGAATCTCGCGGTACCACCTTGGGTTTGCCCGCCCGTCGCCGGGAGGGCCTCGCGGGGTTCGGATAAAACCCCCGCGCTGTAACGTGCGCACACGTCGCAGCCTACTCGGCCTGGTGGCCTTTTGGTGCGCTGCTAGAGGATGTATTCGCCGCAGCCTACCGCGCGCCTCTCATCGACCGGCAGCTTTCTGTGCGGATACGAGGCGGCTACTTCTTCCTCATCATCGCTTTTAACTATTAAAGTAAGCATATTATACGACCCCTTTTCCCTTTTGTCAAGCAGAAAAAAGCCCGCCGGGCATCGCCGGCGGGCTGCTGTGTTATTTGCGCTCAGAGTTTTGCAATTTCGCTCTGCTCCGCGGTCTTGATACCGGCCTCGGCAAGAAGAGCTTCTGCCTTCTCGTTGTCACCCACGCGGCAAATCATGTAGGCGGAGCCGGCATGTCTGGTGATGAAGGCGTAGGTGTACTCGAGATTTATGCCGTTCTTAGCTAGGATGTCGAGCACGGCGGACATGCCGCCGGGCTTGTCCTCAATCTCGACGGCGAGCACCGGCGTGATTTTGGCGACATAGCCGCCCTCTTTGAGGACCTCGAGGGCCTTCTCCGTCTCGCTGACGATTATGCGGAGTATGCCGAAATCGGATGTGTCCGCGAGCGAGAGCGCGCGGAGATCTATATTGTTCTCGGCGAGCAGAGCCGTCAGCTTGACGAGACGTCCGGGCTTGTTCTCAAGAAAAGTGGAAATCTGCTTAATGGTCATATTAAAACCTCCCTGCGCCGCACGGCGCCCATGTGGTGTTTATCAGATCTTGCGGTTGTCGATTATGCGGACGGCCTTGCCCTCGCTGCGGGTGATGCTCTTCGGCGCGACAAGGTGGACCTTGGCGTAGATACCGAGCATGGACTTGAGCGCGGCGACGAGCTCCTTCTCCTTGTTGGTGATGTGCGCGACGGTGTCGGAGAACATCTCCGGAGTCATCTCGACCTCGATGTCGAGGGTATCGCTGTTGTTGACGCGGTCGACTATAATCTGATAGTTGGCGGGCATACCCATGTTTATGAGCACAGTCTCAATCTGGGACGGGAACACGTTGACGCCGCGGATGATGAGCATATCGTCGCTGCGGCCCATGGGCTTGGACATGCGGACGTGGGTACGGCCGCAGGAGCACTTCTCGCGGGAGAGGACGCAGATGTCGCGGGTGCGGTAGCGCAGAAGCGGGAAGGCCTCCTTGGTGATGGAGGTGAACACCAGCTCGCCCTTACTGCCCTCGGGCAGGACCTCGCCGGTATTGGGGTCGATAATCTCGGCTATGAAGTGGTCCTCGTTTATGTGCATGCCGCGCTGCTCGGAGCACTCGAAGCTGACGCCCGGGCCGCTAATCTCGGTGAGGCCGTAGATATCGTAGGCCTTGATGCCGAGAGACTTCTCGATGTCGCGGCGCATCTCCTCGCTCCACGCCTCGGCGCCGAATATGCCGGCCTTGAGCTTGATTTTGTCGCGCAGGCCGCGCTCGTTGATGCTCTCGGCGAGGTAGGCGGCGTAGGACGGGGTGCAGCAGAGGATGGTGGAGCCGAGGTCGGTCATGAACTGGAGCTGTCTGTCGGTATTGCCGGAGGACATGGGCAGGGTCAGGCAGCCGACCTTGTGGCTGCCGCCGTTCAGGCCGGGGCCGCCGGTGAAGAGGCCGTAGCCGTAGCAGACGTGGCAGACGTCCTCATTGGTGCCGCCCGCGGCCACTATGGCACGGGCGCAGCACTCCTCCCAGAGGTCGATGTCGTGCTGCGTATAGAAGGCGACGACGCGCTTGCCGGTCGTGCCGGAGGTGGACTGTATGCGGACGCACTCGCTCAGGGGGCGCGCGAGCAGGCCGTAGGGATAGGCCTCACGCAGGTCGTCCTTGGTGAGGAAGGGAAGCTTACACAGATCGTCGACTCCTTTTATATCGTCGGGAGTGACGCCCTTCTCCTCCATTTTCCTGCGGTAGTACGGGACGTTGTCCCAGACATTTTTTACCTGCTGGACGAGGCGCTCATTCTGCCACGCGAGGATTTGCTCCCGCGGCGCGCACTCGATTTCCGGCTGATAATATCTCTCCATCGGTATCAATCCTTTCTGTCTTCGCGGGGAATTTTACAAATTATTTTAGCACCTTAAATGGCAAATGTAAATAATAAATATACCGTTTGAATACAAAAAACGGCCGGAATTTCCGGCCGTTTTCAGCTTGTCGAAAAAGCTCTGTTGGAGCTTTTTCGACCGCGCTTTACCACCGGGCATTTTCGCAAGCGAAAATGCCGCTTCGCTCAAAAAGCCTGAGGAATCAGGCTTTTTGACGGCGGCTTATCCAATTCGAGGCGGGCCTTGCCCCCTCGAGCTCCCCCGCCGCACCCTATGGTTATAGTAGGAGAGCGCTTTTCTACAGTCTCACGGCAGGAACTACCGGCTGTTTTCAGTTTGTCATTCAGAATTTTGAATATCCGTAGCTGTTGGCGAGGCCGTCGATTTTTTTGCCCTCGCGGCACATGGGGCAGTCCTTGGTGAGATAGGTGGCGTAGCCCGGGATATCCGCCGGGGTGAACAGGCCGAACACCGGCACGCCGGCGACGAGGCCCAGTTTCGTGAACACGGCGGCTATGCACTGGGTTCTGCCCCCGTAGTACTTCACGCACTCGACCGCGCGGCGCGCGGTTTTGCCGGAGTTGACCGTTGAGATGAGGATGAGCACGTCTTTGCCGCTGACCATGGGCACGAGGTTGTCGCGGAAAATCAGCTGGCCGTTGGAGTCATACTCCGGGGTGATGACGTTGATGTTTTTATTCTGGTTGACGGAAAAGCTGTCGTCTTTGGAGATATGTCTGGCAAGGAAGGCGCCTATTACCTCGCTTCCGTCGAGGCAGACGATGGTGTCCACCTTTTTATCGCTGGCGTAGCAGTGGGCGAGGGTGATGGCGGCCTCTCTGGCCATGGTGAACTCGTGTTTCAATCTGGTGATGTCGAGGTAGTGGCTGTTGTGCGAATGGCGGGTTGCAAAATGGCCGGAATATGCGACTATCTCCAGATTCGGATTGACAGCGGCTCTGATGATTTCGGACGTCATATTGATACCTCCATTTCCATTACGCTTATCTCCTCTGTCAATAATGTAGCATAATTTCCACAAAAATACAACATCAACTTCTAATTTTTGTAAGAAATATGAAAAAATCGCTCTGTGATTGGGTATATCACAGAGCGATGAGTGTTATTTTCTTTTCCTGAATGAGGCGATGCTGCGGCGCAGCCGCTCGGTGAAGCGGCAGAGTATATAAAACGTCGGGCAGGCGAGCAGCGCGAACACCACGAGCACGAGGCTGGAGGCGAAATCGAGCGGCGTGATGGTGAACAGCTCATGCAGGAATGCTACGCTCAGAACGAACAGCACAGTCATCGCGCCGAGCAGCAGCTTGCGCAGCAGATTCAGCGGCAGGCTGGTCCTGTACAGCATCAGCAGGCCGACGACGCAGAGGACGACGGCGCAGATGGTGCTCATCATGTCCTCCTGAATGTCGAAGGCGAGGTAAAACAGCAGCACGCCCAGCACCATCAGAAGGTCGGTCAATCCCGCGGGCAGCGCCCGATAGAGCACGTTCCGCAGGAATTTGCCGGTTATCAGGCTCTCGTTCGGCTCCATGGCGAGGATGAACGACGGTATGCCTATGGTAATCGTGCTCACCAGGCTGAGCTGCGACGGCGTCAGCGGATACGGCAGGGTGAAAAACAGAGATATCAGCGCCAGCAGGAACGAAAAAATGTTTTTCACCAGGAACAGCGAGGCCGAGCGCTCTATGTTGTTGATGACGCGCCGCCCCTCCATGACCACCGACGGCATGCTGGAGAAGTCGGAGTCGAGCAGGACTATGTGCGACGCGCGGCAGGCGACGTCGCTGCCGGAGGCCATGGCGACGCTGCAGTCCGCCTCCTTTAGCGCGAGGACGTCGTTCACTCCGTCGCCCGTCATGGCGACGGTGCGCCCCGCGGCCTTCAGCGCGCGGACGAGCTTTCGCTTCTGCTCCGGCGTGACGCGCCCGAACACGTTGTAGCGCACGGCGGCGTCGGCGATTTTCTCGTCCGTGTCGAGCGTGCGGGCGTCGACGCATCTGTCGTAGCCCGGTATGCCCGCGCGGCGGGCGACCTCGGAGACGGTGACGTGGTTGTCGCCGGAGATGACCTTTATCTCGACGCCCTGCTTTGCGAAATAGCCGAAGGTCTCCGGCGCGCTGGGGCGCACCTTGTTCGACAGCAGCACCAGCGCTATCGGCAGCTGCGGCGCGCGCGGCGGGAAGTCCTGCAAATCGCCGTCGTACAGCGTGAGCAGCAGCACGCGGCAGCCTTTGGCGGAATATGAGTCGATGATATCGCTGTACTCGCCGTAGCGCTCGCCGAGGATGACGTCCGGCGCGCCGAGGAGGTAGGTCTCGTCCTCGTTGAAGCGGACGCCGCCGTATTTCTTCGCCGACGTGAACGGCATGGCCCGCTCCGCCGCGCGCTGCGGCTGGCCCTCGAAGTGCTTCTTTATTGCGGCCATGGTGTCGTTGTCGGCCTCGAAGGCTGCGGCGTAGTCGCACATTATCATTCGCACGTCCGGCTCTATGTATCTGTCCGGGCAGAGCATGACGACGTCGTCGACTATCATCTTGTTCTCGGTGATTGTGCCGGTCTTGTCGACGCAGAGGGTGTCGACCCGCGCGAGGGTCTCTATGCAGGCCATCTCGTGCACCAGGGTGCGGCGGCGGATAAGTCGGATTATACTCGCGACCAGCGCGAGGCTCGTCAGCAGGTAAAGCCCCTCGGGTATCATGCCGACCAGAGCGGCAACGGTGGAGACGACTCCGTCGCGCACGGAGCGGTCGAGCCAGAATATCTCCTTTATGCAGAGGGCTATGCCCATGGGTATCAGCAGTATGCCTATCCACTTCACAAGGCGCGACAGCGAGCGCATCATCTCGCCCTCGTCGCTGCCGTGCTGCTTCTTGGCCTCTATGGTGAGGCGGGAGACGTAGGAATCCGCACCGACGCGCGTGAGCCGCGCGCGGCAGCTCCCGCTCACGACGAAGCTGCCGGAGAGCAGCTGGTCGCCCGGCGCCTTGCGTATTTCGTCCGCCTCGCCGGTGATCAGCGCCTCGTTCACCTGGCACTCGCCCGCGACGACGGCGGCGTCGGCGTAAATCTGGCTGCCGGCGGAAAAGACGACTATGTCGTCGCGCACCAGCTCGTCGGTTCTGAGCGTGAGCTTTTTGCCGTCGCGTATGGCGACGCCTTTAGGCGAGGTGATGAGGCTCATTTTGTCGAGCGTACGCTTGCTCTTTAGCTCCTGCACTATGCCTATGAACATGTTCGAAAACACGACGCCCATGAATGTGAGGTTATACCATGAGCCGACCAGTATGAGGCAGGCCGCGAGGACGAAAAAGACAATATTAAAATAGGTAAAGACGTTTGAGAGTATTATCTCCTTGACCGTCTTTGTCGGCGGGGCTATATCGCGGTTATCATAGCCCGCGGCGAAGCGCTCGGTGACCTCGCTCTCGCTGAGGCCGCGCGCCGGGTCGGCGTATACGACGGGTATCTGTGGCCGGGGCTGCTCCTCCGCGGCCTCCGGCTTTCTGTTAAGGCTGAATCTCATAAGGCTCTCCACGTTCCAAAAACGGCAAAAGCCGCTGCGGGGCCTCGGCCCCACTGCGGCTATTATAGCATATTCCGTCGGAAATAAATGATTATTTTATTAATTTACATCACTGAGGTCGAATTCCGGGATATACTCCTCCCCCGCCGCCTCCAGCTCCTGAACGTAGCCCTGCTCGATGTCGCACATGGCGAGGTAATCGGTGACGCGCCCGTACTCCTCCGCGGTGAGGCGGCGGCGCAGCTCCGGGTACGGCATGTCCGGCATGGGCGTGTACTGCGCCATAAGGCTCAGCAGCACCCCGCCGCGCGGGAACTCCCGCTCGACCCAGTCGATGACATCGAGGCTGTTTGGTATGTTCTCCGGCATGATGAGGTGGCGGACTATGGTGCCGGAGCGGAGCATACCGTCCTCGCCGAATTTCGGCGCGCCGGTCTGGCGCTGCATCTCGCGGATTGCCGCCGCGGCGACGGCGGGGTAATCCGGCGCGCGGGAGTATTTCGCGGCCATATCGGGGCTGAGATATTTCATGTCCGGCAGATAGATGTCGACCAGTCCCTCCAGCGCGCGCAGCGCCTCGATGCTGTCGTAGCCGGAGCTGTTCCACACCACCGGCACGGGCAGCTTCGCGCGGCGCAGCACGTCCGCGAGGCGGAAGGCGTAGTGGCTGGGCGTCACGAGATTTATATTGTGAGCGCCCTCGCGGCAGAGGCTGTGCATGGCCTCTATAAGCTCGTCGTCGGTCATGCGCCGCCCATGTCCGCCGCGGCTGATGTCGCGGTTCTGGCAGAACACGCAGCCGAGGTTGCAGCCGGAGAAAAACACCGTTCCGGAGCCTCTTTCGCCGCTTATGCAAGGCTCCTCCCAGAAGTGCAGGCCGACTCTGGCGACGACGAAGTCCTCCGGCGCGCGGCAGACGCCCAGCTCGCCCGAAGCTCTCAGCGCCCCGCAGCGGCGCGGGCAGGCGCGGCAGGCCGCGCTCACGCCTCCGGCAGCTTGCATACGTCCACCCAGGCCAGCGCCTTGGAGTACTCGAACAGCTCGTCGCAGCTCAGCGGAATTGCGCTGTTGGCGCTGCCCACCGCGGGGTACACCGTCTCGAACCGGCGGAGCGACTCGTCGAGGTAGACCTCGACGCCGTCGTTTATCCCAAAGGGGCACACGCCCCCGACGGGGTGACCCACCAGCTCCAGCACCTCCTCCGCCGTCGGCATCTTCGCCTTCATATGGAACGTGTACTTGAACTTGCGGTTGTCTATCCTCGCGTCGCCGGCGGCGAGCACGAGTATGCAGCCGTCGCCCTTCTTGAACGACAGCGTCTTTGCTATCATGGCGGGCTCCACGCCGACGGCCTTGGCCGCGAGCTCCACTGTGGCGCTCGACACGTCGAACTCCATGACGCGCTCCTCAAGCCCCAGCGCACGGAAATACGCCCTGCCTTTTTCTATGGACATCTCCATCCCCTCCGGGCATTCAAATTACCAAAGATTTTACCACAGCCGACTTTTTGCGTCAAGTATGCATGATATTCACTTTTTGCTGCATAAAGTGGCGTTATTATCTAAATAATATTCACTATTTCGGCGGTATTTTCGCATATTGACTATTGCATTGGCGGATAAAGGGTGCTATAATCCAAGCATCGCCTGAATATTGTATCGGAGGTAATTTCCAATGAGTGAGATAAAAAAAGTCGTCCTCGCCTACTCCGGCGGCCTTGACACTTCCATCATCATCCCCTGGCTGAAGGAGAACTACAACAACTGCGAGGTCATCGCCGTCTCCGGCAACGTCGGCCAGGCCGACGAGCTCGAGGGCCTCGAGGAGAAGGCCATCAAGACCGGCGCGAGCAAGCTCTATGTCATGGACCTCGTCGACGACTATGTCGACAACTACATCTTCCCGACCATGAAGGCCGGCGCTGTCTACGAGAACTATCTGCTCGGCACCAGCACCGCCCGCCCCTGCATCGCCAAGGGCCTCGTCGACATCGCCCTCAAAGAGGGCGCCGACGCCATCTGCCACGGCTGCACCGGCAAGGGCAACGATCAGGTTCGCTTCGAGCTGACCATCAAGGCTCTCGCACCCCAGCTCAAGATTATCGCCCCCTGGAGAGAGTGGAGCATCAAGAGCCGCGAGGAGGAGATCGAGTACGCCGAGGCGCACAACGTCCCCCTCAAGATCAACCGCGAGACCAACTACTCCAAGGACAAGAACATCTGGCACCTCAGCCATGAGGGCCTCGACCTCGAGGATCCGAAAAACGAGCCGCAGTACAACAAGCCCGGCTTCCTTGAGATGGGCATCTCCCCCGAGATGGCCCCCGACAAGCCCACCTACGTCGAGATTGAGTTCGAAAAGGGCATCCCCGTCGCCATCGACGGCGTCAAGATGAAGGGCAGCGACATCATCCGGAAGCTCAACGAGCTGGGCGGCCAGAACGGCATCGGCCTGCTCGACATCGTCGAGAACCGCCTCGTCGGCATGAAGTGCCGCGGCGTCTACGAGACCCCGGGCGGCACCATCCTCTACAAGGCCCACGAGGTGCTCGAGACCCTCTGCCTCGACAAGATGACCGCTCACAAAAAACAGGAGCTCTCCATCACCTTCGCCGAGCTTGTCTACAACGGCCAGTGGTTCACCCCGCTGCGCGAGGCGCTCTCCGCCTTCGTCGACAAGACCCAGGAGACCGTCACCGGCAAGGTCAAGCTCAAGCTCTACAAGGGCAACATGATTCTCGCCTCTGTCGAGTCCCCCTGCAGCCTCTACTCCGAGAACATCGCCACCTTCGGCGAGTCCGACTACAACCAGAAGGACTCCGAGGGCTTCATAAACCTCTTCGGTCTGCCCATCAAGGTTCGCGCCATGATGCAGCAGGGCCTGCTGTAAGCCTCCGATTAAAGCAAAAATCCGCATGTGATACCACATGCGGATTTTTTATATCATCTCAAGCAGCTTTTCGCGGGTGTTGTCCTCCGGGTGCGCGAGGACATGCCGCAAAAGGCGCTGCTGGCACTCGCCGACGGCGCGGCCGCTCAGTCCCCGCGCGGCTATCTCGCCGCCAGATAGCGCAAGCTCGGACACCGCGAGGCAGCTGCCCGACTCAAGCAGCTCTTCCATCGCGGAGAAGCTGCCCGCGAGGCCGCAAGCCTCCATAGCGGCGGCGGCGCTCAGCGCGCGCTCTCTGCCGACAGCGGCGGCTACCTCCGGCATCGAAGCGCAGCGCTGCCACACCGGCTCCGGGTCGAGCGCGGCGGCGCAGGCTTTTATGGCCTCGCCCGGCGCGCGCAGTGAGCGCATCAGCTCCCCGGCTGGCACGGAATATCCCGCCCGGCGCACGGCGGCGCAGAAC
>CALWXY010000027.1 GCA_944385595.1 uncultured Oscillospiraceae bacterium | reverse complement strand
GGAGCTTTGCGATGACGCCGTCGGCGTCGTCGAGGGTGTAGATCTGGGCGGTGGCGGGATCCCTGAAGCGCAGCGCCTTGCGGGACTTCCACTCGGCGTCGGACTCCTGGATGTGCGCGGAGTCGCGGAGCATGATGCGGCAGAGGTTGCAGGTGGCCTCGGTGGCGTAGACCGGGCCGGAGAAGCCGTTTTTGTACAAAAGCGGGAGCAGACCGGAGTGGTCTATGTGGGCGTGGGTGAGGAACACGCACTCGATGAGCGAGGGCGACACGGGTATGGGGACGTTCTCGTATTCGTTCTGCCCCTGTTCCATGCCGCAGTCGACCATGATGTATTTTCCGCCGAGCTCAATGAGCGAGCAGCTGCCCGTGACCTCATGCGCGGCGCCGATAAATGTCAGTTTCACCGAAAAGCCTCCTTATCTATGGCAGTAGCCTGTGAGGATATGATAACACCATTTTGCTCAAATTGGAAGAAGATAAAAAGCCGCCCCGAATCTTGCTTCGCAGAATTCGCGCGCCGCGGCGCGCGAAAAAGGTCAAATCGTTTTTTGCACGGACATGTGCCGGGCAAAAAACACTTCTCAGGACGCAAGCGTGCGAGCCAAGGGCGAGTGCGACGCAGCGTCCTGCAATCCCCTTTAAATAAAAAAAGACCGCCCATAGGGCGGTCTTTTTTTATTTAGCCGAAGACGGCGAGCAGGAAGCCCGCGGCGACGGCGGAGCCGATGACGCCGGCCACGTTCGGGCCCATGGCGTGCATCAGCAGGAAGTTCGACGGGTTGGCCTTCTGGCCCTCGACCTGCGACACGCGCGCGGCCATGGGCACGGCGGAGACGCCCGCGGAGCCTATCAGCGGGTTTATCTTGCCGCCGGTGGCAGCACACATGATTTTGCCGAGGATGAGACCGCCGGCGGTGGAGAAGGCAAAGGCGGTGAGGCCGAGGATGATGACCTTGATGGTCTCGGGGGCGAGGAAGCGGTCGGCAACCGTGGTGGCGCCGACGGACAGGCTCAGGAAGATGGTGACGATGTTCATCAGAGCGTTCTGAGCGGTGTCGGACAGGCGGTCGGTGACGCCGCACTCGCGGAAGAGGTTGCCCAGCATCAGGCAGCCGATCAGCGGAGCGGTGGAGGGCAGGAGCAGGATGACGAAGATGGTGACAACGATGGGGAACACAATCTTCTCAGCCTTGGAGACGGGGCGGAGCTGCTCCATCTTGATCTTGCGCTCCTTCTCGGTGGTCAGCAGGCGCATGATGGGCGGCTGAATCAGCGGGATCAGAGCCATGTAGGAGTAGGCCGCGATGGCGATGGCGCCCAGCAGATGCGGGGCCAGCTTGCTGGTGAGGAAGATGGCGGTGGGGCCGTCGGCGCCGCCGATGATGCCGATGGAGGCGGCCTCATTGCCGGTGAAGCCGAGCAGGACGGCCAGGATGAACGCCATGTACACGCCCAGCTGAGCGGCGGAGCCGAGCAGCAGGCTCTTGGGGTTGGCCATGAGGGGGCCGAAGTCGGTCATGGCGCCGACACCCATGAATATGAGCGAGGGGTAAACGCCGGCCTTGACGCCTATGTACATGATGTCAAGCAGTCCGCCGTTCAGCAGCACGTCGCCGTAGCCGGAGGTGTGGGCGATGATGCCGTCCCACAGCTCGGGATGATACATCCCGCCGCCGGGGAGGTTGGTGAGCAGCGCGCCGAAGGCAATGCCGACCAGCAGCAGCGGCTCGAACTTCTTCACGATGCCGAGGTACAGCAGGACGCAGGCGATGGCGATCATGACGATCTGGCGCCAGTCCTGACCCAGCAGGGAGAAGCCGGAATCCGTCCACAGATTCAGCAGTATATCTTTTATTTCCGACATTCCTTATCCTCCTTAGCCTATGACAAGGAGGGGTGCATCAGTATCGACAGTGGAGCCCTTGGTAGCGACTATCTGGACAACGGTGCCGTCCTTGGGAGCGCAGATTTCGTTTTCCATCTTCATGGCCTCGAGGATGATCAGGACATCGCCCTCTTTGACGGAGGCGCCCTGAGTGACCTTGATGTCGAGGATGTTGCCGGGCATGGGGGAGGCAACGACGGTGCCCGCGGCGGTGGCGGCGGGAGCGGCAGCGGCGGGGGCGGCGGCGGGAGCAGCGGCGGCCACGGGGGCAGCGGCTACGGGAGCGGCGGCGGGAGCGGCGGCGGGAGCGGGGGCATAGGCCTCGTACTCGTCGACCAGCATGGCCTGACCGGCCTCGACCTCGACCTCATAGGTCTTGCCGTTGAGCGTAACTTTATATTTCATCGTTATTTGACCTCCTTGATTGACTTGAAGCGCAGCTCGTTGAGCGGCTTCTGCATTTTATCGGCGACAATGGCCATGAGCATGGCGGCCTGCTTGTCGGGCACGTCGAAGAGCTTAACCTCGCCGGCGCTGCCCGGAGCGGGGGGCGCAGACGGGGCGGCGGCAGCCGGAGCGGCAGCCGCCGGAGCCTCTGCGGGCTTCTTGGTGACGACCGCGCCGAGCACCTTCGCCGTGATGGCGATGATGCCCCACAGTATAATCAGGGCCGCAAAGACGATGGCAAATCCCAGTATGGAATAGCCTATGGCCTGAAGGATCGTGATTTCCATTTACCGTGCCTCCTTACGCCTCGACGATGGAGTACTTGGCGACGTTCTCCTCGCGGGCCTTGCGCTCGGCGAAGAACTTCTCGGCGACCTGCGGGAAGGCGATGTAGCTGAGGACGTCCTCGTCGCAGGTGGCCATGTCGCCGATCTCGGCCTTGGTCTTCTCGAAGGCGGGCTCGAGCTTGTCGGCGTAGCGGTCGTCGGAGAAGTTGTCGCCGACGATCTGCTTGCGCAGCTCGGCGTTGACCTCGCCGGGGGCGCGGCCGTACTCGCCGGCCAGGTAGGCCTTGACCTCCTTGGAGACGTTCTTGTAGCGCTCGCCGGCCAGGACGTTGGAGACGGCCTGGACGCCGACAATCTGGCTGGTCGGGGTGACCAGCGGGGGGTAGCCCAGGTCCTTGCGGACGGCGGGCACCTCTGCGAGCACGTCGTAGAACTTGGCCTCGGACTTCTGGGCCTTAAGCTGGGCGAGCAGGTTGGAGATCATGCCGCCGGGGACCTGATAGGCGAGGGCGTCGGCGTCGGTGCCCATGATCTTCGGGTCGAGCACGCCGCTCTCGATGTACTTGTTGCGGATGGGGACGAAGAAGTCGTTGACCTCTTTGACCTTCATGGTGTCGAGGGTGACCTTGTAGCCGAGCTGGCGCATGACGTCGGCCATAGTCTCGGTGGCGGGCTGGGCGGAGCCGCCGGAGAAGCAGGAGACGGCGGTGTCGATGACGTCGA
>CALWXY010000026.1 GCA_944385595.1 uncultured Oscillospiraceae bacterium | reverse complement strand
GGTCGATGACGCTTATGTCGGCGTCGCTGCCCACGGCGATGAGACCTTTCTGCGGGTACATTCCGGCTATTTTCGCGGGGTTTGCGCTGACTATCTCGACGAATTTCTCGGCGCTTATCCGCCCCTTTGAGACGCCCTCGGAGAACACCACCGGCAGCCTGGCCTCTATGCCGGGGGCGCCGTGCGGGATGGTGGCGAAGCTCTCCTGGCCGAGCTTTATCTTCTCATCATACGGGAAGGCACAGTGGTCGGAGGAGACTATGGAAATGTCGCCCGAGATTATGCCCTGCCAGAGCGCGTCCCTGTCCGGCGCCTTGCGGATAGGCGGCGTGATGACGTATTTGCAGGCCTCCTCCAGCGGCTGGTCGTACACGGAGTCGTCCAGCAGCAGGAAGTGCGGGCAGGTCTCGATGAACACGTTGTTCTTATTGGCTTTTGCCCTCGCCGCGCGCTCGAGAGCGCCCTTGCAGGAGGTATGTACGATGAGCACGTTCGCATCCACCATGTCAGCAAGGTCTATGACCGTCTGTACGGCGTTTTCCTCACAGATTGGCGGGCGGCTGATGGGGTGGTATTTTGGCTCTGTCTTTCCGGCGTCCAGGAGCTTTTTGGTGAGATAGTCTATCGCCCAGTCGTTCTCACAGTGGATGGCAAGCAGGCCGCCGTTGGAGGATATGACGTCCAGCAGCCGAATTATCTCCTCGTCGTGGACGCGGTGCCAGTAGGCCATGTACACCTTCCAGGTTGGAAAGCCCTCTTCGATCAGGCGGGGCAGGTCGGCGTAGGCCTCCTCCGTGCGCTGGGTGATTACCGGGCTGAAGCTGTAATCTATGACGGCGGAGCCCTCGGCCTTGCGCGACCACTTGTCCAGTATGCCGCGGAGCGTGAGGCCCTTTTCCTGCATGGGGTAGTCCACCACGCAGGTGACGCCGCCGCAGGCCGCCGAGACCGTGCCCTGATACCAGTCGTCCAGGGTGTGCGAGCCGTTGATGGGCGCGTCTATATGGGTGTGGATGTCAATGCCGCCGGGGATGACGAGCTTGCCCGCGGCGTCGTAAATCTGCGCCGCGTCCGACAGCTCGCCGGCTATGCAGGCTATTTTCCCGTCTTTGACGCCGATGTCGGCTTTGAACGAGCCGTCTGAGTTGACGACAGTACCGCCTTTGATGACCAAATCATACATCGCCATATAATTGCCTCCTGTTGAAAACTTGTTATTCAGATGTGACGCGGTAACAGCGCACTTTGTGCCCGCCGCCCATATCGACCATCTGGGGATGATTTTTAAAGCACTCCTCTGTCGCCTTCGGACAGCGTGCGGCGAAAAAGCAGCCCTGCGGCAGATTTATCGGGCTGGGTATCTCGCCCTCGAGCGTCACCACCTCGGCCTTTTTCGTGGGGTCCGGCACCATGACCGACGACATCAGCGCATTGCTGTATGGGTGCATGGGCGTGTTGAAGACCTGGTCTATCGAGCCGACCTCGACGAACTCGCCCAGATACATGACCGCCACGCGGTGACAGATATATTTGATCGTGGTGAGGTCGTGCGAGATATAGATATACGCGATGCCGAGCTCCTCCTGGAGCCGGCGGAGCAGGTCGAGTATACCGGCGCAGACGGGCAGGTCGAGCGCGCTGGTGGGCTCGTCGAGCACTACCAGGGTGGGGTCGGCGCAGATGGCGCGGGCTATGCACACTCTCTGCTGGTAGCCGCCGCTCATCTCGGCGGGGTAGCGCAGGCGGTAATCCTCCTCCATGGCGACCTGGTCCAGCACTTTTTTGATAATGGCGTCGGTGTCGAGCTTCTCGCCGGAGAGCTTTGCCTTGATGTTCAGCGTGTCGAGCAGGGTGTTCTCGACATTCATCTTCGGGTTCAGGGCGTTCGAGGGGTCCTGAAACACCATCTGCATGTCCGGGCGGAGCTTGCGCAGCTCCTTTCCCGAGAGCTTCATGAGGTCCATATCCTTGTACATTATGCTGCCGGAGGTGGGCTCGATGAGCCTTAAAATGCAGCGGCCGACGGTCGTCTTGCCTGAGCCGCTCTCGCCGATGAGACCGAGGGTCTCACCGCGATGCAGCTCGAACGAGACGTCGTTTATAGCGTGGACGACGGCCTTGCTGCCGGGGGCCTTAAACTCTTTGACGAGATTTTTGACCTCGAGCACGATGTTCCCGTTATCACTTGCCATATTCGACGCCTCCTTCCTTTGCGAAATGGCATTTGACTATGTGTCCGCCGCCTATGTCCACATATGGCGGCTCTTTGCTGCGGCACAGCTCGGTGGCGTGAGGGCAGCGGGGGTTTAGATAGCAGCCGCCGGGCAGCTCCATCGGGTTCGGCGGACGGCCGGGCAGTATGAACTCCGGCCCCCACTGGTCGCCGGTGTCGCGCACCGAGGACAGCATCGACTTGCTGTAGGGGTGCTGGGCCGAGGCGAACAGCGTCTCAGTGTCGCAGGACTCGACTATCTGGCCGGCATACATTATCGCCACATGGTCGCAGTGCTGGGCCACAAGTCCGAGGTGATGTGTGATGATGAGCGCCGTTGTACCCATCTCCTCGACCATCTTGTTCAGCAGCTCTATTATCTGCGCCTGGATGGTGACGTCGAGACCGCCTGTTGGGTCGTCGGCTATCAGGACTGTCGGCTTGTTTATCAGCGCGAGTGCTATGACGACGCGCTGCGCCATGCCGCCGCTGAGCTCATTCGGATAGGCGTTCATCCTATTTTTCGGGTCCGGTATGCCGACTTTGTCAAGTATGTTGATTGACGCCTCATAGGCCTGCTTTTTTGCCTCGCGCCGGGGGAGGTCGGAGTGCGCTATATAAGCGTTCATCAGTTGCCTGCCAATGGTTAGCAGCGGATTGAGCTGCGAGTGGGCGCGCGGCACTGTGAGGCTTATCTCGTTGCCGCGCAGCGAGATAAGCTCGTTTTCGCTCTTTTCGAACAGGTTCTCGCCCTTGTACTCGATTTTTCCGGAGACTATCTCCCCGGGCGGCTTTATGATTTTCAGGCAGGCCCAGGCCGCAACGGATTTGCCGACGCCGGACTCGCCGACGAGGCCGAGCTTCTCGCCCTGGCGGAGACTGAAGCTCAGGCCGTTGAGCACCTTGGCCGTGCCTTTTTTCGTGCAGAACTGCACGGTCAAATCCTCGACATTGAGGATGGGTTTTTCATTATTCATGGCTTTTCCTTTCCCTTCCGCTCCATGTCGGGCGCGTGTCAATCTTTTCTCTCAAGCGGGTCGAGGTAGTGCTGCAGCGCGTCGCCCAGCAGCGAGTAGCCGAGCACGGTGATCGCTATGGCCACGCCGGGGAAGAACGAGGTCCACCACTGGCCGAGAATTATCTCGTTCGTTCCCATGGAGACCATGAGTCCCCACTCGGCCGTCGGCGACTTGACGCCCGCGCCGATGAAGCTGATACCGGCTGACAGCATGATGGCCATGCCCAGGTTCACGGTGGCCTGCGCGAAAATCGGCGTGAGGCCGTTGGGCAGTATGTGCTTGAAGATTATGACGGCGTCGGAGTTGCCGGCGCAGCGGCTGGCCTCGACATAGGATTTGCCCTTCTGCTCCAGAGTCTGACCGCGCATCATGCGGGCGTAGATGGGCGCATTTACGAAGGCAATGGCCATGATGATGTTGATTATGCCGCCGCCGCGCACCGCGACCAGCACCATGGCGAGGACGAACACCGGTATGGACTGGATGAGGTCGAGCGCGCGGGCTATGAGCTCGCTTATGAAGTTCTTGTAGTAGCCGATGACCAGCCCCAGCGGTATGCCGATGACGACGGAGAGAAAGGTGCCCACGAGGGCTATCGTGACGTCTATTTTCGTACCGGCGAGCACGCGGGAGAAGACATCCATCCCGACGGAGTCGGTGCCGAAGATGTGCTCGGCGCTGGGCGGCTGGCGCTCAAGACCGGAGAAGGACATCTCCGGCGGATAGGGCGCGAGCGCCGTGCCGAAGAAGATGAGAAATATGGATGTGAGGACTATTATCAGGCCGACCGCATAGCCGGGGCGCCTGAGCATGTACCTCATGAACGAGAGAAGTTCGTTTTTCTTTTTGCGGGTATTGACCGCAGCGGTATTTTCTGCCATAAGCTTTCCTCCCATCTGCGGCGCGTCAGGTGCGCGATCTGGGGTCGATGATGTAGTAGATGATATCGACCACCAGATAGATTATCATGCAGAACAGCGCGGCCACGAGCATAAAGCCCTGGATGGCGGCGTAGTCCTTGTTCGTAACGGCGGAGACAGCGTATTGCCCTATGCCGCCCCAGCCGAATATCTGTTCTATCAGCGTCGCCGCGCCGAACAGATAGCCGTACTGCACTCCGATAAATGTGACGACGGGGGTCAGGCCGTTGCGTATGACGTAGCGGTTGACCTTTTTGGTGGAGAGCCCGCAGGCGCGCGCATACCAGACATAGTTTGCGTTCACGACGTCGGACATGATGGTGCGGGTCATTTTCATTATGGGACCGGAGTAGCAGAGACCGAGCGTGACAACCGGAAGCACAAGCTGTGAAGCCGCCGACTTAAACGCTCTCATATTGCCGGTGAGCAGGGCGTCGATGGTGTACATGCCGG
>CALWXY010000025.1 GCA_944385595.1 uncultured Oscillospiraceae bacterium | reverse complement strand
AATCGAGGCGCCCCGAAGTCGGAGTAGAAATTTGTCGAATTCCTCGATATCGAGCGCCTCGTGGCGCGGAGTGGGACTGAGCGCTCTTCAATTCTAACGGCGCCGTGTCGGCGGCGCGGGAACTAAGATACGCGCAAAAAAGTTTCTTTTTGGAAGTGCGAAACCCTTTTTCTTTTCAAAGAAAAATGGTTTCGCATTGTCCCTCCGTCGAGTTTTCGTTCGCTTGACCGTCCGGGGCATAAAAAACGCCGCGGACGCAAAAGCGTTCGCGGCGAATGGCACGCCTTAAGGGATTCGAACCCCTGACCTTCTGGTCCGTAGCCAGACGCTCTATCCAGCTGAGCTAAAGGCGCATTTCTCAAGTGCCTTGATATCATAGCACAGCCGGACAGAAATTGCAAGAGTTTTTTTGACTTTTTTCTAAAATTTACATCCCGAACATGCCGGAGATGTTCTCAACAGCCTCGCCCATGGATTTGAGCGCCTTGCCCCAGGCGTTTTTGTTGCCGGAGCCCTTGCTGTTCTTCACCGCCATGCCTATGGCCGAGCCCACCGCCATGCCTATGCCCAGCCCGCGCATGAAGCTGCCGTTGTCCATATTGCTCATATTTCGCACCGTCCTTTCTCAAATTTTCGCTCATAGTTTGCCCGCCGCGCGCGAAAAAAACCTTTAAACTTGCCGGAGAATTTTGTATAATGTCAAAACAAAAACCATAGTAAAGAGGAACAGAAAAATGAAATTCATGCGTCAGCTGGGCATAATACTGCTGATCTCCGCCTGCGGCGAGCTGCTGCGCGCCGTCATCCCGCTGCCGATTCCCGCCGGAATCTACGGCTTCGCCATAATGCTGCTCTGCCTGTGCACCGGCGTCGTGAAGCTGCGCCAGGTCGAGGCCGCGGCCGACATGCTCGTCGATATCATGCAGGTGCTGCTCATACCCTCCTGCGTCGCGCTCATGACATACTGGCGCGAGCTGAGCGGCAGCCTGCCGGTGCTCATAGGCGCCTCGATAATCTCGACCGCGCTGGTGCTTATCGCCACCGGCAAGGCCGCCGACGCCGCAATCGACATGAAAGAGAGGCGCGGGAAATGAGCAGTCTCCTCCAGAATTCGGAATTTTTCGGCGCGGCGCTCACCATCATCGCCTTCGAGGCCGGCCTCGCCCTGCGCCGCCGCTTCAACAACCCGCTGGTGAACCCCTTTCTCATATCGGTCATCATCATAATCGGCGCGCTGTACATACTCGGCCTCGACTACGAGAGCTACAGCCTCTCGGCGCAGCACATCAGCTTCCTCGTCACGCCCGCGACGGTCTGCCTCGCCATCCCGCTCTACCGGCAGCTGCGGGTGCTGCGCGAGAATCTCGCGGCCGTGCTCGCCGGAATCTGCGCCGGAGTGCTCATAAACGCCGCCGTGATATTCGCCGCCGCCACAATCGCGCGGCTCGGCCACGTCGAATACGTCTCGCTGCTGCCCAAGAGCATCACGACGCCCATAGGCATGGCGCTCAGCGCCGAGTACGGCGGCATTGAGGCCATGACCATACTCGCCATACTCGTCACCGGCATAAGCGGCAACGTCATGGGCGAGTGGCTGCTGCGGCTTGTGCGCGTGCGGCACGCGGTGTCGCGCGGGCTTGCCATGTGCGCCTCCGCGCACGCCATAGGCACCGCGCGGGCGATGGAGATGGGCGAGATCGAGGGCGCGATGAGCGGCCTCGCGATCGCGGTGACCGGCCTGCTCACCGTCGCCGCCATGCCGCTGTTTTCGCATCTGATTTGAGGCGCGCCATGATGAAAGCTGTTTTGTTCGACATGGACGGCACCCTGCTCGACACCCTCTCAGACCTCACGCGCAGCGTGAACTTCGCGCTAAAGAGCCTCGGCTGCCCGGAGCGCTCGAAGTCGGAGGTGGCGCAGTTCGTGGGCAACGGCATAGCCAACGCCATAGGCCTCGCCCTCCCGCCGGAGGCGGACGCCGGGACGCAATCGCGCGCACTCGCGCTGTTCACGGCGCACTACGAAAAAAACAGCCGGGTCGACACCGGGGCCTACCCCGGCGTCGTCCGGCTGCTGCGCTCGCTTGAGCGGCTCGGCTACGGGACGGCCATAGTCTCAAATAAATTCGACGGCGCCGTGCGCGAGCTGAATGACGCATTTTTCGGCGTCGCGGTCGCGATAGGCGAGAGCGAGCACATGCGCCGCAAGCCCGCGCCGGACATGGTGCGCGAGGCGCTGCGCCGTCTCGGATGCCGCCCGGACGAGGCCGTCTACGTCGGCGACACGGAGGTCGACTACCTGACGGCCGTGAATTCCGGCTGCGCGCCGCTGCTGGTGTCCTGGGGCTTTCGCGACAGGGCGCAGCTCGAGAAGCTCGGCGCGCCGGTGGCCTCGAGCGCCGAAGAGGCGCTCGCGATCATTTGCTCTCTTGGGTGAAAGCGGGCTGCTCGGGGAACCAGTCGTCCGGGACCTGCTGGGTCTCGAGGCGCTGGTCGCCGTCGGGGTCGACGACAAGGACGCTTATCTCCATCATTTCACCCCCCATATTCTGACGTGGCCGCCGGAGTTGAACACCTGGCTCGACTGCGAGCAGGCGAAGGTCAGGCTCTGGATTTTGGAGTATGTGAGGTTTTTGTAGACGCCCCAGCTGAACACATAGTCCGACTCGCTGGACACGACCACGCGGTTACTCAGGTTCTTCCGCACGTTGAAGCGCGTGCGGTTGATGTTCGAGTAGCAGTTCATGCTCATGAAGGTCGAGCCGTAGTAGAGCTCACGGAAGTCGCTGTAGAAGCATCCGTAGGTCTGGTCCGAGCTGTTCGAGCCGTTGAGCCGCAGGCCGGTGATGTACTCCGGGTGGTTGCTGCTGAAATCCCAGTCCACATAGATGTAGTCGAACTCTGCCCAGGCGGAGACGTTCACGGCCACGCTTATGGCCGAGGCGCTCTGCGTGAGCGTGGTGTCGAGCAGGGTGAACTCGGCCAGGCGGCCGAGCTTCTCCTCGAGCGCCAGATGGTTCTGGTTGAATTCGTCCATAGTGAGCATGTCCTCGCTCTCCCACACGCTGAGACCGAGTTTTGGCGTAAGGCTGCTTGCCATGGCTTTTGCCTCCTTTATAAAGTACTTTCAACCATAGGGCCGAGCACACCCGTTTTTTGCACCGAGGAGTGCAAAGGCGGGTAATTTTTTTGCTTTTTTCTCCGTTTTGCAAAAATGGCGGCGCTTTTTTTCGTCAGAGCGCAAAGACTGTGGCAATATTCTCCGCGCCGTGCTATAATGTTACGATACTCATTTGAAAAGAGGACTGACGCATGAGGATACTGGCTGTCGGGGACGTCTGCGGCGCCCCGGGACTTGAATTTCTGGAAAAGCGGCTCAGAGCGCTGAGGCGAAGCCTGGCGCTCGACTTCGTCGTCGTAAACGGCGAGAAC
This sequence comes from uncultured Oscillospiraceae bacterium, assembly GCA_944385595.1. Classification (GTDB taxonomy): domain Bacteria; phylum Bacillota; class Clostridia; order Oscillospirales; family Oscillospiraceae; genus Heteroscillospira. The sequence continues at coordinate 11,993 of CALWXY010000025.1, read as the reverse complement.
TCGAACGTCGTCGGCATGCAGCCGCGCCACGGCGACAGGATGTTCTCCGCGGGGGCGGACGTCATCACCCTCGGCAACCACACCTGGGCCTACAGGGACATCTACCAGTACCTCGAGGAGAACTCGCGGGTCATCCGCCCGGCGAACTTCGCGCCCCAGTGTCCCGGCGCGGGCTGCGCCGTTGTGGACACGCCCAAGGGGCGCGTCTGCGTCGTGAACCTGCTCGGGCGCTACGGGCTGGACGGCAACGCCGCGCACCCCTTCGCCTGCATCGACCGCGTGCTCGACGAGCTGTGCGGCCAGGCGGACGTGTTCGTGGTCGACTTCCACGCCGAGGCGACCAGCGAGAAGCGCGCGCTCGGCTACTATCTCGACGGGCGGGTCTCCGCCGTCTGGGGCACGCACACCCACGTCCAGACCTCGGACGCGCAGGTCCTGCCGAACGGCACCGGCTACATCACCGACCTCGGCATGACCGGCGCTCAGCACTCGGTGCTCGGCATTGAGATAGAGCAGTCCATAGGCAAATTCCTCGGCGACGCGCCGGAGCGCTACCGCCCCGGCAAGGGCGAGTGCAAGCTCGAGGGCGCGGTGTTCGAGATAGACGAAAATTCCGGGAGATGCCTCTCGGCGGAGGGGATAAGGATACTATGAGGATACTCCACAGCGCCGACTGGCACCTCGACTCGCCGTTCGAGGCGCTGCCGGCGGAGAAGGCGCGCGCCATGCGCGCCGAGGCGAGGGAGATACCGGGCAAAGTCGCCGCCCTCGCAAACGAGCTTGGTGCGGACGCGGCGCTGTTCTGCGGCGACCTCTTCGACACGCAGCAGCCGGGCGAGGCCGCGCGCGAGGCTTTTGCCGCCGCGCTGCGCCGCTTCGACTGCCCGGTGTTCATAGCGCCCGGCAATCACGACTGGTTCAGACCCTCCGGCGGGCTGTGGCGCTCTGTTGAGCTGCCGGAGAACGTGCACATATTCACCGGCGGCTTCGAGCGCATAGAGCTGCCCTTTGCCGACGTCTACGGCGCGGCCTTCACCGAGCCGCACTGCGCCGGCGGCCTCGCTACCTTTCGCGCGGAGCGGCGGGGAAAGATAGCCATAATGGCGCTGCACGGCGAGCTTGCCGCCGCGGGGGACTACCGCCCAATCGGCGAGCGGGACATAGCCGCGACGGGGCTTGATTACCTCGCGCTCGGCCACACGCACCGCCCCAGCGGCCTGCGCCGCGCGGGCGAGGTGTACTACGCCTGGCCGGGCTGCGCCATGGGGCGCGGCTTCGACGAGTGCGGCCCGCGGGGGGCCTACCTCGCGGAGATAACGGAAAACGGCTGCGAGCTGAGCTTTCACGAGCTGGCCGGGCGGCGGTATGAGATAATCGAGGCCGAGACGCGCGGCGACGCCGCCGCGGCCCTGCGCGAGGCGGTGGCCTCGGCGAGGCCGGGCGATATCTGCCGCTTCGTGCTGCGCGGCGAGAGCGGGCAGCGCGTGCCGCAGAGCCTGCTCGACGCGCTCGCGGATGAGCGCGGCCTGTTTGCGGCCTTTTTGCGCGACGAGACCGCCCCGCCGAGGGCGGAGTGCTCCGCCGACAGCCTGCGCGGCAACTTCCTTCGCATAGCGCGCGAGCGGCTGGACGCGGCTGAGACGGAGGCCGAGCGCCTGGCGCTGAGCCGCGCGATACGCTGGGGCGAGGCCGCCCTCGGCGGCGACGACGCGCCCTGGGAGGTGAGCGGGTGAGGATACTCAAGATGAAAGCGCGTTTCGGCGCGCTGAGCGGCGCTGAGCTGCGCCTCTCCGGCGGCTTCGACATAGTCGAGGCGCCGAACGAGGGCGGCAAGAGCACCTGGTGCGCCTTCATCCGCGCCATGCTCTACGGAGTCGACAGCTCGCAGCGCGCGAAGGCGGGCGTTCTGCCGGACAAGCAGCGCTGCCTGCCGTGGAGCGGCGGTCTGCCTGAGGGCAGCATGGACATAGAGCAAGGCGGCGAGCGCATCACGCTGCGGCGCGCGAGCGCCTCGGCGGCCTCGCCGATGAAGCGCTTCTCGGCGGTGTACACCGGCACGGAGGACGCATACCCACTCACAGGCACGGACGCCGGCGAGACGCTGCTGGGCGTCGGGCGCGACGTGTTCACGCGCAGCGCATTCATAGGCCAGGGCTCGGTGCGGATAGACAACAGCCCCGGGCTGGAAAAGCGGATATCGGCCATAGCCGCCTCCGGCGACGAGGAGCCTGTGGGCTACACGGAGGCCGACGCGCGGCTGCGCGAGTGGCAGCGGGCGCGGCGCTACAACGCCCGCGTGGGCAAAAACGCCGAGCTTGAGGCGCGGCGGAATAAGCTCGCCGAGCAGCTGCAAAATATAGAGACGCTGTCCGCCCGCCTCGAGGCGGCTGAGCGCGAGGCGCTCGCCGCCGCCGGGGCCGAGCGCCTCGCCAGAGAGCGCCTTGAGGCCGACACCGAGCGCCGCGCAAAGCTCGACGGCGAGCTGAGCGAGCTGCTGAGCGCCTCCGCAAAAGCGGAGGAGGCCGAGCGCCGCGCGCGCCGCGCGCTGGATGAGACGCGCTTCGGCTCGCGCGACCCGCGCGAGGTGGCGCTCGACGTCGCGAGAGTGCGCGAGCAGGCCGCGAAGCTGGAGGCCGAGGAGCGGCAGAGACCCTCGCCGCTTAAATACGCCGTCCCGGCGGCGCTCGCCTGCGCGGCGCTGGCGCTGGGGCTTCTTAAAATGATAAATCCAATCGCGGCGGCGGTCTGCTGCGCGGTGCTGTGCGCCGCTGCGGGCTATGGGGCCGTCACCGCCGCGCGGCAGTCGCGCGCACCTCGCGACGCCGGCGCAAAGCGCCGCGCCATGCTCGGCGGCTACGGCGTCGAGAGCGTTAAGGATTTGGAGGCGCTGGCGCAGGAGCACGCGCGGCTCTTCGCCGAGTGGACGCAAAAGGCCGCCGCTCTGCGCGAGCAGAGAGCGAAGCTCGAGGCGCGCCGCGCCGCCCACACGGCCTCCGGCGGCTATGAGCTGCGCGCCGCCGCCGACGAGGCCGCGCTCCGGCTGAGACGCGCGCGCGAGGAACTCTCGCGCCTCGCGGGTCAGAGCAGCGTCATGGGCGCGCCCGCCGAGATACGCGAGGAGCTCGCCGCGATAGACTCAGCCGTCGCCGAGAACGACGCGCAGTTTCACGCCATAGAGCTTGCGCGCGAGCTGCTCGCCGAGGCCGACAGACGCCAGCTTGAGCAGTTCTCGCCGCGCCTGCGCCGCAGGGCGACGCAGCTTTTCGCAAAGCTCACCGGCGGGCGCTACGGGGAGCTGACGCTGGGTCGCGAGCTGCGCGTCTCCGCGCGGCTGGAGGGCGACACTCTCGGCCACGACAGCGCCTGGCTGAGCGAGGGCGCGCGGAGCCTGCTCTATCTCGCGCTGCGCCTCGCCATCTGCGAGCTGGCTCTGCCTGAGGACGCCGCCGCGCCCATAGTGCTCGACGACGCGCTCACAAATCTCGACGACACGCGCTGCCGCGCCGTGCTCGAGCTGCTGTACGATTTAAGCCGGGAGCGGCAGGTCATACTGTTCACCTGCCACAGCCGCGAGGCGAAAATGCTCGCGGGGAGACCCGGAGTCAATATAGTGGAGGAAATGCCTGCATGAATACCTTTGGGGAAAAACTGAAATTCACCGTTTTCGGCGAGTCGCACGGCTTCGGCGTCGGCATGGTGCTCGACGGACTGCCGCAGGGGCTCGAGATTGACATGGACGCCGTCATGGCCGAGATGGCGCGCCGCGCCCCCGGCACCAGCGAGCTGACCACCGCCAGAAAAGAGACGGACACGCCCATGTTCATCTCCGGCCTCGTCGACAACGTGACCACCGGCGCGCCCATAGCCGCCATAATCCGCAATTCCGACCAGCACTCCGACTCCTACGACCCGAAAATACCCCGCCCCAGCCACTCCGACCTCGCGGCCTGGGTGCGCTTTTGCGGGAAAAACGACGTGCGCGGCGGCGGCCGCTTCAGCGGACGTCTCACAGCCGCCTGGGTGGCGGCGGGCGCGCTCTGCCGCCAGGAGCTACAGCGCCGGGGCGTCACCGTCGAGGAAAAAATCATCGGCATTGGCGAGAGCACGGGCGACGAGCTGACCAGGTCGATGAAAAAGGAGATACTCGACGCGCGCGCCTCCGGCGACAGCGTCGGCGGCACTGTAGAGTGCGTGTGCACCGGCGTCCCCGCCGGAATCGGCGGGCTGATGTTCGGCGGGCTTGAGAGCCGCCTCGCCATGCTGCTCTACGCCATTCCCGGCGTGAAGGGCCTGGAGTTCGGCGCGGGCTTTCGTCTCGCCGAGATGCGCGGCAGCGCCGCCAACGACCCCATCAGGGTCTCCGACGGGCGAATCTACACCGAGACGAACAACTCCGGCGGCATAAACGGCGGACTGTCGAACGGTATGCCCATAGTCGCGCGCCTGGCCTTTCGCCCCACGCCGAGCATAGGCCGCGAGCAGAAGAGCATAAACCTTGAGACTATGGAGAACGTGAACTTCCGCGTCCGCGGCAGGCACGACCCGTGCATAGTGCCGCGCGCCGTGCCGGTGGTCGAGGCGGCCATGTGCATTGGCCTGCTTGACGCCATTCTTGAGACGGAGGGCTGCAATGGCTAAGAAGAAAAGCAAAAAAACCCAGGAGAAAAAGCCGCTGGTCGAGAACCCGCGCATACGCGCGGCTATAGCGCGAGTCGTGGTCTGCGCGGTGCTGGCGCTCGCACTGCTGTACCTCTCCGGCATATCGGTGCTGACCCTCGTCGTCGGCGCGCGCAGCGTCGAGACGCGGGACGACATGTCCAAAGGCGCGATGCAGTCGCTCACCGGGGAGGTGCTCGGCTCCTACCGCGAGGACGAGAAGGGCGTGTTCTCGGCGGTGAAGTGCGAGGATGGTATAATCAGCGTCCGCACGGCGGAGAAGCCGGAGGCGGGCAGCGAGATCACGGCCACGGGCTTTGTCCGCGTGCTGAACGACTCCGAGGAGGCCGACCTCTTCGCCTGGTACGACGATAACGGCGACTTCGCCAACGGCCCGGAGCACTTCGACAACGTCTCGCCCATGTACATAACCGACAACTGCGGCAGATATTTTTCTACGCTGACGTCAAAAATCATGACCACAGCGGCCATGGTCTGCGCGGCGTACATCATAATCGTCTACATGGGCATCAGCTCGGGAAGGTACGGTGAGAACATATGAGCCGCTTCATAGTCCCCTGCCTCTTCGGGCTTGAGGGGCTCTGCGCGAACGAGCTGCGCCGGCTTGGGATGCAGAGCGTCGCCGCCGAGAACGGCAGAGTGCGCTTTTCCGGCTCAGAGCGCGACATGGCGAAGGCCAACCTCTGCCTGCGCTTCGGCGAGCGGGTGCTATTGGAGCTGGCCTCGTTTGAGGCGCGGAGCTTCGAGGAGCTTTTTCAGGGCACGCTCGCGGCTCCGCTTGAGGACTACATCCCGCGCGACGGCGCCTTCCCCGTGAAGGGCCACAGCCTCGACTCGCAGCTGCACTCGGTGCCGGACTGCCAGAAAATAATAAAGAAGGCGGCCGTCGAGCGGCTCAAAAAGCGCCACGGCGTGAGCTGGTTCGAGGAGACTGGCGAGCTGTATCAGATTCAGTTCTCCATAATGAAAGACCGCGTGTCGCTGTGCCTCGACACCAGCGGCGCGGGGCTGCACAAGCGCGGCTACCGCCCCGGCAGGCTCGCGGCTCCGCTGCGCGAGACGCTCGCCGCCGCCATGGTGGAGCTTGCGCGCTACCGCGGCAAGGGCGACTTCGCCGACCCCTTCTGCGGCAGCGGCACTATAGCCATAGAGGCGGCGCTGATGGCCAAAAACCGCGCGCCCGGCCTCTACCGCCAGTTTTCGGCGGAGAAGTGGCGCTGCTTTGACCGCAAAATCTGGGACGAAGAGCGCGCGGCGGCCACATCGCGCGAGTTTAACGGCGACTACCGCATCTTCGCCTCGGACATCGACGGCGAGGTGCTCGCCCTCGCGCGGCAGAACGCGAAGCGCGCGGGGGTAGGCTCGCTGATTGAGTTTTCTGAGGGCGACGCGCGCAAATTCGACCGCGCGGCGGAGTCGGGCGTCATCGTGACGAACCCGCCCTACGGCGAGCGGCTGATGGACAAAAAAGGCGCGGAGCAGCTCTACCGCGAGTTCGGCAAGGCCTATTCGAAGCTCTCGAACTGGAAGCTCTACTGCATATCGAGCCACCCGGAGTTCGAGCAGTTTTTCGGCAAACGCGCGGACAAGCGGCGCAAGCTGTATAACGGCATGATAAAATGCGAGCTGTATATGTATCTGTGAGGCGGGGGAAGAATGAGACACCTGTTTATAGTCAATCCCATAGCGGGCGGGCGCGACAGAACGGAGGAGATAAGCGCCGCCGCGGCTGAGATATTCCAAAACGGCGGGGACTACGAGGTCTACGTCACCAAAGCCCCCGGCGACGCCGCCGAAAAGGTGCGGCGCGAGGCGGAAAAGGGCGATGAGCTGCGCGTCTACTCCATAGGCGGCGACGGGACGCTCAACGAGTGCGTGAACGGCGCGGCGCTGAGGCGGAATGTGGCCGTGGCCGTGTATCCGAGCGGCACGGGCAACGACTTCGCGCGCATGTTCGGCGGCGAGAAGCGGCGCCTGCTCGACCTGCGCGAGTTGGTCGAGGGCACGGAGCACAGCCTCGACCTCATTGAGTGCGCCGGGCGCTACGGCGTGAACATCTGCTGCGTGGGCGTCGACGCCCGCATAGGCACGCAGGTGCACCGCTACTCCGAGCTGCCGCTCGTGGGCGGGAAGCTCGCATACATAAGCTCCGTGGCGGTGAACTTCCTGCGCGGCATAACCGGCAAAATGCGAGTCAGATTCGGCAGCCGCGTCATCGACGGGCGCATGACGCTGGTCTGCGCCTGCAACGGCAGCTTCTACGGCGGCGGCTTCAACCCCTTCCCCGACGCCAGACCCGACGACGGCGTGCTCGACTTTCTAATCATCCGCGGCGTCTCCCGCGTGAAATTCGTGGGGCTCATAGGCAAGTACGCCGCCGGAAAATGGAGCGAGCTGCCCTCCGACTACTGCATACACTACCGGGGAAGCGAGCTGACCGTCGAGTCCGAAAACGAGGAGTGCATCAGCGTCGACGGCGAGGAGCTGTACAGCCGGAAGGTCACTTTCCGCGTCGTCCCGGCGGGAATTCGCTTCATCTTCCCCGCGGGGCTTGAATATTTTGCGGAGGCAAAAGAGTAATCGCGAGAAAAACGCAGCAAACGCGAAATCATGCCGCCAATACTAAAGATAAATCGGGCTGAACGCGAAATCAGCCCGATTTTGCGCGTTTTAGCGGGAATACACGGCTTGCAAGATGGATATACTTGGATTATTATAATAACTGTTCTTAGCACTCAGAGCTAATGAGTGCTAAAACCCCGATATGTGTATATTAACTAGGAGGTAAATATAAAATGACACTCAAACCTTTGGCAGACAGAGTCGTTATCAAGCAGGTCAAGGCCGAGGAGAAGACCAAGAGCGGTATCATCCTCTCTTCCGCGGCCCAGGAGAAGCCTGAAGTATATGAGGTCGTCGTGGTCGGACCCGGCGGCATGGTCGACGGCAACGAGGTCAAGATGGAGGTCAAGGCCGGCGACAAGGTCATCACCGGCAAGTACTCCGGCACCACCGTCAAGGTCGACGGCGAGGAGTACACCATCGTCCGCCAGAGCGACATTCTGGCTATAGTCGAAGAGTAATTTCGCTTAACATAGACTGGAGGAATTGATTTATGGCTAAAGAAATCATCTACGGCGAGGCCGCCCGCAAGGCCATCGAGGCCGGCGTCAACAAGCTCGCCGATACCGTTAAAATAACCCTCGGCCCCAAGGGCCGCAACGTCGTGCTCGACCGCAAGTTCGGCACTCCGCTGATCACCAACGACGGCGTCACCATCGCCAAGGAGATTGAGCTTGAGGATAAGTTCGAGAACATGGGCGCCCAGCTGATCCGCGAGGTCTCCACCAAGACCAACGACGTCGCGGGCGACGGCACCACCTCCGCCACCCTGCTGGCCCAGGCCATGATCCGCGAGGGTCTGAAGAACCTCGCCGCCGGCGCCAACCCCATGGTCATGAAGCGCGGCATCCAGAAGGCCACCGAGGCCGCCGTGGCTGAGATTAAGAAGAACAGCAAGAAGGTCAACGGCAGCGACGATATCGCCCGCGTCGGCACCGTCTCCTCCGGCGACGCCGAGATCGGCCGTCTGATTGCCGAGGCGATGGAGAAGGTCAGCCAGAACGGCGTCATCACCATCGAGGAGTCCAAGACCGCCGAGACCTACAGCGAGGTCGTCGAGGGCATGCAGTTCGACCGCGGCTACATCACCCCCTACATGGTCACCGACAATGAGAAGATGGAGGCCGTCATCGACGACGCCCTCATCCTCATCACCGATAAGAAGATCTCCAACATCCAGGAGATTCTGCCCGTTCTGGAGCAGGTCGTCCAGGCCGGACGCAAGATGCTGATTATCGCCGAGGACGTCGAGGGCGAGGCGCTCGCCACCATCATCCTCAACAAGCTGCGCGGCACCTTCACCTGCGTGTGCGTCAAGGCCCCCGGCTTTGGCGACAGACGCAAGGAGATGCTCCAGGATATCGCTATCCTCACCGGCGGCCAGGTCGTCTCTTCTGACCTCGGCATGGAGCTCAAGGAGACCACCATCGACATGCTCGGCCGCGCCCGCCAGGTCAAGGTCGGCAAGGAGAACACCATCATCGTCGACGGCGCAGGCAGCAGCGAGGCCATCAAGGACCGCGTCGCCCAGATCAAGAGCCTGATTGGCACCACCACCTCCGACTACGACCGCGAGAAGCTCAACGAGCGTCTGGCGAAGCTCTCCGGCGGTGTGGCCGTCATCAAGGTCGGCGCCGCCACCGAGACCGAGATGAAGGAGAAGAAGCTCCGCATCGAGGACGCCCTGAACGCCACCCGCGCCGCCGTTGAGGAGGGCATAGTCGCCGGCGGCGGCACCGCCTTCGTCCGCGCCGGCAAGGCCGCCGAGGCCGTCGCCGCCAGCCTCGAGGGCGATGAGCGCACCGGCGCTACCACCGTCGCCAAGGCTCTGTACGCCCCCATCTGCCAGATTGCCGCCAACGCGGGTCTGGAGGGCGCCGTCATTCTCGAGGCCGTCCGCAAGAGCGAGAACGTGAACTACGGCTTCGACGCCGCCAAGGAGGAGTACTGCGACATGATTGCCTCCGGCATCATCGACCCGACCAAGGTCAGCCGCAGCGCGCTCGAGAATGCCGCCAGCGTCTCCGCCATGGTGCTCACCACCGAGAGCCTGGTCGCCAGCATCCCCGAGCCGGCTCCCGCCGCCCCCGCCGCGCCCGACATGGGCTACTAAAAACAATAAAAAAAGAGGCAGGTTTTACCTGCCTCTTTTTTTAGTTTTGCAGGCCGCTGCGTCGCACTCGCTGCGCTCACACGCTTGCGGCCTGAGAAGAGTTTTTTGCCCGGCGCATGTCCGGGCAAAAAACAAAAACCGGACTTTCCTCTGGAAAGTCCGGTTTTTTTAAAAGATTGTCTGCACCAAAAACATATACACGGCGGTGCCGCCGAACATGCTGAGCAGCACGTTGCGCCTCCACACATGCAGCGCGGCGACGACGGCGACGGCAATCAGCTGCGGTGCGAACAGCGCGGCGCTTTGGAAGCTGGTGCTTCTCAGGCAGTAGACGACGAGCGTGGCCATGACGGCCATGGGCAGCACCTTGCCGAGATAGGTGACGGCTTTGGGCAGCTCGCCGCTGCCGCGGAACAGCCAGAACGGCAGCGCCCTCGTGACGTAGGTGCACAGGGCGACGACGAGGATCATAATAAGCGAATCTCTCGCGCTCATGCGGCCTCACCTCCCATCGGGGCAAAATGGCGCATGGCGAGCAGGGCGGCGACGGTGACGATCAGCGAGGGCAGTATGAATGCGTCCGGCCCGAGCAGCGCGAGGAAGAGCACCGCCGAGCACAGCCCCGTGAGCGCCGGGACGTGCGACTTCGACGACAGCCACTGTTCGATGAAGATGATGACGAAAAACGCGGTCATGCAGAAGTCGAGCCCCGTGGTGTCAAATGGCAGCGCCGCGCCCGCGAGGCCGCCGAGCACGCTGCCTGCAATCCAGTAGAGGTGGTCCATCAGCGAGATCAGCAGGACGCGCCGGGGCGTCGTCAGCTCCTCGGGCAGGGCGCAGAGGACGGAGTAGGTCTCGTCGGTGAGGGCGAAGGTGGCGTAGTGCCGCACGGCGCCGAGCCTTTTGAAGCGCTCAATGAACGACAGGCCGTAGAACAGGTGGCGGCTGTTTATGAGCAGGGTCATCACGGCGGCGAGGCCGAGCGCCGCGCCGCTCGAGAGCAGCTCGACCAGCAGAAACTGCATGGAGCCCGCGAATATGACTATGCTCGCAAGTCCGCACCACAGCGCCGAGTAGCCCGCCTGGGCCATCAGCACGCCGAAGGCGAAGCCGAGGAACAGGTAGCCGAACATGACCGGCACGGTGCGGTGGAAGGCGAATTTCAGGTCTCTCAAATGTATCCCTCTCTCTGCGCGATATGAGCACAATTATGCGCCTTTTTCCGGCAAAAATCAAGCTTAAAAAGCCTCGCAGAGTTCGCGCGCCGGATTCAAAAAGTCTCGCAGAGTTCGCGCGCAGGATTCAAAAATGCCTCGCAGAGTTCGCGCGCCGCAGCGCGCGAATAAAATCAAATCGTTTTTTGCCCGGACATGCGCCGGGCAAAAAACTCTTCTCACGGAGCGCGCGTGGCGCTTGCGCTGCGCGAAGCGAAGTGTAATCCCCCAAATAAAAAGGAGCCGCCATTTGGCGGCTCCTTTTTATTTGATTGTCTTACTTCTCGTACAGGGTCTTGAGCTTGGTGAGGTGCTCGTAGCGCTCCTTGGCAAGCTCCTCGTTCTTGGCGAAGAGGACCTCGGCACGCTCCGGGAACTCGCGGGTCAGACGGCTGTAGCGGGCCTCGTTCATCAGGAACTCCTGATAGCCGCCCTTCGGCTCCTTGGAGTCGAGGGTGAAGGGGTTGCCCTCGGCGGCGGGGTTGTAGCGGAACAGGTTCCAATAGCCGCAGTCGACAGCCTTCTTCATTTCCTTCTGGCAGTTCTCCATGCCGCCCTTGATGCTGTGCATCTCGCAGGGGGCGTAGCCGATGATGATGGACGGGCCGTGATAGGCCTCGGCCTCGCTGGTGGCCGTGGTGGTCTGGGCCATGTCGGCGCCCATGGCGACCTGGGCGACGTAGATGTAGCCGTAGGACATGGCAATCTCGGAGAGGCTCTTTTTCTTGATGGTCTTACCGGCGGCGGCAAACTGGGCGACCTGGCCGACGTTGGAGGCCTTGGAGGCCTGTCCGCCGGTGTTGGAGTACACCTCAGTGTCGAAGACGAAGATGTTCACATCCTCACCGGAGGCAAGGACATGATCGAGTCCGCCGTAGCCGATATCGTAGGCCCAGCCGTCGCCGCCGAAGATCCAGACGGACTTCTTGTTGAGGTACTCCTTGCTGTCGAGAACCTCCTTGGCGGTCGGGCAGCCGGCAGCGGCGGCCTTCTCCAGCTCGGCGATGAGGGCCTTGGCGGGAGCCTGGTTGGCGGCGCCGTCGTCCTTGGTGTCGACGAAGGCCTTGGCGGCGGCCTTGAACTCGTCGGAGGCCTTGTCGCCGGCGGCCATCTCCTCGACCTGAGCAATCAGGCGGTTGCGGATGGCGTTCTGGCCGATGAGCATACCGAGGCCGTGCTCGGCGTTATCCTCGAAGAGGGAGTTGGCCCAGGCGGGACCCTTGCCCTCTTTGTTGGTGCAGTAGGGGGAGGTGGCGGCCGGTCCGCCCCAGATGGAGGAGCAGCCGGTGGCGTTGGAGATATACATACGGTCGCCGAAGAGCTGGGTCACGAGGCGGGCGTAGCTGGTCTCGGCGCAGCCGGCGCAG
>CALWXY010000024.1 GCA_944385595.1 uncultured Oscillospiraceae bacterium | reverse complement strand
CCCATGATGGTGACGTCGTTATATATGACCGTCCCCTCGCCTATGTAGTAGTTGCCGTGGAGGTTCGGCTCGTCGCCGTGCAGCCGGCCGAGGTTCACCTTCACGTCCGGCTCGACCAGCGTCTCCTTCAGGAAGCGCTTGGCCTTTGCCAGTATCTCCCAGGTCTCGCTGATGTCGTCGAAGTAGTCGGGGAAGGGGAATTTCTCGAGGTGGGAGAAATAGTAGTCTATATTGGTGTGCATGGCTTTCCCTCCGTTTTAATACTCGTATATGCCGCCGCCGACAAATTCGCGCAGCAGCGCGTCCGGCGCGAGCATGGATATGTCGAGCTGCTCGAAGCGCTCGAAGGCGGGCAGTATGCTCGCGAGCTCGTCGTGGCGCGCTATGCCGTCCGGCACATGCGCGAAAATCTCCGGCGCGACCGAGCGCATGACGCAGACCTCGTAGGCGAAGGAGGTGTCGAACATGAGGTCGGCCTTGTCCTTGAACGGCGATATATACAGCTTCTCGCCCCGGCGCACGTTTGCCCACATGCCGAGCGTCATCTCCGCGCTCGCGCCGCGGAACAGATTGTCGCGCACCGTGCGGCGCACGAGGCGCATCCATGTGCCTTTGAAGCAGACCTCGTCGTCGGCGTCGAGCACGTTGCTCCGCGCGCTTATGTAGAGCTTGAAGGCCTCCGGGTGCTGGCTCGTGATCTCGTCGTTCAGGGCGTGTATGCCCTCGAACACGGCAATCTCGTCCTTGCCGAGCCGCAGCGACATGCTCGGCTCGATGATCCGCATGTGGCGCGAGAACTCGTACTTCGGCACATATATCCGCTCGCCCCGGCTGAGGGCGGCGAAGTGCTCGTTTAAAAGCTCCATGTCCATGCACAGCGGGGACTCGAAGTCGTAGTCGCCCTCCGGGGTGCGGGGCATGCTCTCCGGCGTGATGGTGCGGAAGTAGTTGTCCATGGCGACGGCGTGCGTCTGGACGCCGCGGCGCTCCAGCTCCTCCTCAATCTTCATGGCGGTCGTGGTCTTGCCGCTGCCGGACGGGCCGGACAGCAGCACTATGGGGCTGCGGTGCATGTTCGCGATTATGCGCTCCGCGGCGTTGGAGATGCGGCGGCGGTAGATCTCGTCGCACTCCTCGATGAAGCCGCGCGGATCCGTCGTCGCGCGGCGGTTGATTTCACTCAGATAATACGGCATTGTAAAACTCCTTGACAGCTTCCTTTCCGGCGCAGACCTTCTCCGCGCCGGCTATGTATTCCCTCGGATATTTCGGGCAGAATATCCGCTCTATGCGCCCCGTGGGCGAGACGAGCTTGGTCGAAGCCCCGCCGCCCATTGCAATTATACTGCATAGCTCCTCCATTATACACACATTATAGAGATTTTCACAGCCCTTTTTGCTCCAGCCGACATTTTCAAAGCCGCCGGAGGTGAACTTCTGCCGGTAGAGGTAGTAGGGCGCGTAGCCCGCCGCGCCGAGGCGGCGCTGCGCCGTCCCCAGCATGGCGGCGATGTCCCCGGCGCTCGCCTGCGCCGCGCCGGAGAGGGTGATCGCGCTGCCCTTTTTGAGGGCGAGGTTGTGCACGGTGATGTTCTCCGGGTCGAGGGCGAGCACCCTGTCGAGCGTCTCGGCGAAGCCATCCGGCGTGTCGCCCGGCAGGCCAGCGATGAGGTCCATGTTTATGACGAAGTCGCCGCATTTTCGCGCCAGCTCATACGCGCGCACTATGTCCGCCGCCGTGTGGCTGCGGCCTATGCCGCGCAGCACCGCGTCCGACATCGTCTGCGGGTTGATGCTTATGCGGTCGACGCCGTTTTCGGCGAGCGCGCGCAGCTTAGCCTCGTCTATGGTGTCGGGCCGCCCGGCCTCGACGCAAAACTCCCGGCAAGCCGAGAGGTCGAATAGCTCGCGCAGCGAGGCGCAGAGCTGCCTCAGCTGCGCGGCGCTGAGCGTCGTCGGCGTGCCGCCGCCTATGTAGACGGCGCGCACTCTAAGACCCAGCTCGCGCACGACGCGGGCGGTGGCCTCCATCTCAAGGCGCAGCGCATTGAGGAAGGGCTCAATCAGGCCGAGGCTCTTCTCCACCGCCACGCTGACGAAGCTGCAATAGGCGCAGCGCGTCGGGCAGAACGGTATGCCGACGTAGAGGCAGATATCCCTCGGCGCGAGCAGGCGCGACGCCGCCATGCTGGCGCGCGCGGAGTCGAGGCAGAGCTGCGCCTTGTCGGCGTCCAGGTCGTAGAGGCGGCAAAACTCGCCGAGGGCGGCGCGCTCCGACATGCCCTTTTCAATGAGCGCGGTCATGAGCTTCGCGGGTCTTATGCCGGTGACGCTGCCCCAGGCGGGCTTTTTTACGCCGGAGCGCAGCGCGGCGCGGTAAAACGCGAGCTTCACGAGCCGCTGGGCGCAGCGCTGGGGGCTGAGGTTGTCGGCCTCGTACTCGGCGCGGGGCAGGGCTGCGCGGCCGAAGCTCGTGCTGCCGTCAAGTGTGAGGCGGCAGCGGCTGGTAACGAGCTTTTCGCCGACGGCGAGCGAGACGGTGCAGCCGTCGCCGGTCTGCGCGCCCTCCGGGTACTCCGGCCGCTCGCTGGGGAACAGCGTCAGCAGCATCTGCTCGACGGCGTATTTGCAGTTATGGCCTTGGAGGTAAATTTTCATGGTTGCAGTCCTCATAAAATTTTTTCGAAACCCATTTTCTTTTTAGAAGAAAACGGGTTTCGAGCTTCCCAAAAGAAAATCTTTTTCGCGCATCTCCGTCTCAAGCGCCGCCGACACGGCGCCATCCACATTGAAGAGCGCTCAACCCCACTCCGCGCCACGAGGCGCTCGCTGTGGGAGGAATTCGACAAATTTCTACACCGACTTTTGGGCGCCTCGCCTGCTACCGAGTTGTCAACAGTGCGCTCTCGGCGGTAGACGCAGGCATTGGCAGCTTGTATGCAGGTCGAGGCGTCCTTGCGAGGCGCTTTGATTCTCAACTCAGGAAAAATCAGCGCCGGAGCGAAGCGGGGTGGCGCGGCCGGGGGTGAGAGCGCTATCCGAATTCCCCAAATAGCCGCCCGACAGAGGCTGACGCCCGGATACGCGCAAAAAAGATTCTTTTTGGAGGTGCGGAACCCTTTTTCTTCTAAAGAAAAATGGTTCCGCATTCCGCGTTATCGAAACGCAGCGCATTTTCGGAAGAATCGGGGAACCCCTTGCTAGGGTTCCCCGAACCCCTCCTGAGCTTTTTAACGATAAGGAATTCCGCCCGCTGCGGCGGGCGGCCAAAGGCGCTGCCTTTGGAATCCGCCACCTTTTGAAAAAGGTGGACGAAAACTTTTGTGAGCCCAAAATCGAAAGAACAGCAAGTGAACAGCTCGGTAGTAATCGAGGCGCCCCGAAGTCGGAGTAGAAATTTGTCGAATTCCTCGGCGGCGAGCGCCTCGTGGCGCGGAGTGGGAGCAGCCACGCTCTTCAATCCACGCGGCGCCGTGTCGGCGGCGCTTGAGACCCGGATACGCGCAAAAAAGATTCTTTTTGGAGGTGCGGAACCCTTTTTCTTCTAAAGAAAAATGGTTCCGCATTCCGCGTTATCGAAACGCAGCGCATTTTCGGAA
>CALWXY010000023.1 GCA_944385595.1 uncultured Oscillospiraceae bacterium | reverse complement strand
TGATTTCCTCATAGGTCTGCATGAGGCGGGTGCTCATCTCGCGGCGGCGGCTGCGCTCGGCGCGGTAGAGTATGTAGGCCTTGGCGGTCTGGACATAGCCGTTGTCCATCAGGACGCGCTCGACTATGTCCTGCACATGCTCGACGTCCGGCAGCTCGCAGCCCTCTATCTCAAGCGTGGAGCAGACCTCCCCGGCGAGCTGCCCGGCCACCTCGCGGTTGCCGGGCTTATATGTGGCGTTGAAGGCCTTGTCTATTGCGGCGGCTATCTTTTCTCTGTCAAAGTCGACCTGACGGCCGTCTCTCTTTCTGATGCGGGCTATCGCCATTTTTCTCCTCCTGATCTCTTTTGCGTGGTAAACACAATATGTTGTGGTGTGACATACATACGGAACAATGTATATAGTACAGGTATTCTGCGATTCTGTCAAGGCGCGGCGGCGCGAAATATTACACAAAAAAAGGCGAAAAAATCCCCCGGTTTGACCGGGGGATGAAGTCTGGTCTGAAAGGCTTTGCCTTTCAGACCAAGTGGATACAGGCCGCGGCGCGCACTCGGCTGCGCCTCGCACACTGGCGGCCTGAGAAGTATTTTCTCCGCCGCGCATGTCGCCGGAGAAAATGATTTTATTTTTTCGCGCCTGCGGGCGCGAACTCTGCGAGGCTTTTCGGTTAGTTATATGTCTATAAACTATAGAATCGCTTTGGCGTTGGTCGGTACTTGATGCCTGAGACTATGCCCATTGCGGCGAAGGCCGAGAACAGCGACGAGCCTCCGTAGCTGAAAAACGGCAGCGTGAGGCCGATGACGGGCGTGAGGCCTATGCACATGCCGATGTTTATGAACACCTGGAAGGCCATGAACGCCGCCATGCCAAAGCAGATGAGGCAGTTCATCGTGTTGTTCGAGCGCAGGCCGATCTGCACGCAGCGCAGCACTATGAGCATGAGCAGGATGATGATTGCGACGCAGGCAATCATGCCCAGCTCCTCGCCGGCGGCGGCGAAGATGAAGTCGGTGTGCTTCTGCGAGAGGGCCTCGGACTGGGTCTGGGTGCCGTTATACAGGCCGGTGCCGGTGAGCTGGCCGGAGGCGAGGGCGATTTTGCTCTGGTTTGCCTGCCAGTTTATGCCCTCGTTGTTGGGGTCTATGGTGGGGTCATAGGGGGCCATGATGCGGTCGCGGTAGTGGTCGGTGAGGACGTGGTCCCAGAAAAAAGGGAACACGGCGGCGATGCTCGCCGCGCCGATGGCGAACCAGTAGAGCCGCAGGCCGCCCATGAACAGCTGCACCGCGAAGATGGCGAAGAATATGAGGGCGCTGCCCATGTCCCTGGTGACGACGAATATGAGGCCGACCAGTATGCCGAAGTGGAGCACGAGCTGCCCCACGGAGAGGACGGAGTTGAGGTTTTTATACTCCTTGAGGTAGCTTATGTGCTTGGCCATGATGACGACGAAGATAATCTTGACGACCTCGGTGGGCTGTATGCCTATGCCGAAAAAGCGCAGCCAGGCGCGGTTTCCGGTGTCGCCCGCGACGCCGAAGGGGATGAGGCTGAGTATGAAGATGACGCTGAACACAAACAGGAGCGCCCAGTTCTCGGCAAAGACGTCGACATCTATGACGGTGAAGAGGACGTAGAGACCGATGCCTATGATAAAGGCGAGGCCCTGCACCAGCAGGTAGCGGTAGGCGTTGCCGTAGCTCGCGGCGGCGCTGCTGATGATGACCAGGCCGAAAATGGTGCATATGGAGCAGAGCGTGAAGAGGTACATGTCCGCTCTGTGGACGAAATCACGCACAAGGGGGAGATACTTTCGCATGTCCGACCTCCTTTCATCAGTAAGCATGATAGCACAAAAAAAGTCTTTACGCAACGGACAAATTTCGATATAATATAAGGTAATTCCGTGCCTGCACACGGCAAAAATGCGGAGAGCGGGAGGGGCGGCCTTGGGCGTACACGACAACCACAGAGAGCGGATGCGCAGCCGCTTCTCCAGGCTCGGCGGCAAGCTGGACGACTACCAGCTCATCGAGATACTCCTGTTCTACGCCATCCCGCGCGTGGACACAAACCCCATAGCCCACGAGCTCATGAACCGCTTCGGCTCGCTGCGCGGCGTGCTCGACGCGAGCCCCGAGCAGCTTCGCACCGTCCGCGGCATAGGCGACAGCGCCGCCGTCCTCATCAAGCTCACTCAGTGCATAAGCTCGATCTATCTCGAGCAGTCGCGCCCCGCCGGGGAGGCCGATGTCATCGACAGCGACAGCGTCGGCCCCATGATGGCCGCGAAATTCAAGGGCCACAGCGAGGAGCTGGCGTTCATGCTCTGCCTGAACAAAACCGGCGGACTAATCGCCTGCTGCCAGCTCAGCCGCGGCGACATCAGCGGGACGGAGATCAGCCTCCGCACCGTGGTGGAGCTCGCCATATCGCACGCCGCGAGCGGCGTCGTCATCGCGCACAACCACCCCAGCGGCGTCGCGCTCCCGTCGGAGGCGGACGTCGCCTCCACAGTGACGCTCAGAAATCTGCTCAAAGCCATTGACGTCGCCCTGGTCGACCACATCATCGTCTCCGGGGACGACTGGGTCTCCATGGCCGACAGCGGTAAAATATAGAGGGGACTCCTTATGGACTCAAAACGCTCCCTCACCGAGGGGAAAATACTGCCGGCGCTTACGGGCTTCGCGCTGCCCGTGCTGCTGGCTCTTTTTTTGCAGACGGCCTACGGCGCCGTCGACCTCTGGGTCGTCAGCAAATACGCCGCCGACTTCGACATCTCCGCCGTCTCCACCGGCAGCTGGCTCATGTACATGGTCACGACCTTCATCGTCGGCGTCTCCATGGGCACGACCGTCCTGCTCGGCCGCCACATCGGCGAAAAGCGCGGCGACGAGGCCGGGCGCGTCGTCGGCGCGAGCGTGGTGCTCTTCCTCATACTCGGCGTCGCCATCACGGCGGCGATGCAGCTCTTCGCCGTGCCGCTCGTCCGCATCATGCAGACGCCGCAGGCCGCCTTCGACGCCACAGTCAGCTACGTCCGCATCTGCTCGGCGGGCACGGTGTTCATCGTCGCCTACAACGTGCTCGGCGCCGTGTTCCGCGGCCTCGGCGACTCGAAAATGCCGCTCATAACCGTGTTCATCGCCTGCGTCTTCAACATTGGCGGCGATTTGCTGCTCGTCGGCGGCCTCGGCATGGCCACGGCCGGCGCCGCTATCGCCACCGTCGCCGCGCAGGCGCTCAGCGTCGTCATATCGCTGGCCGTCATAAGGCGGCGCGGCCTGCCGTTTGAATTCTCAATCCGGCGAATCGGCTTCGACCGGCGGAGGATGCTCTCCGTCCTGCGCATAGGCTTTCCGGTGGCCTTCCAGGATATGCTGGTCAGCATATCCTTCCTCGTCATCACCGCCATC
>CALWXY010000022.1 GCA_944385595.1 uncultured Oscillospiraceae bacterium | reverse complement strand
GGCAGTAGAGGTGGACCATCTCGTGGCACATGGTCGCCGCGGTATCGGCGGAAGGCCGATTCAGATACTCGGCGCCGATGTTGATTTCATACCGCGCGTCGTTCTCGGACTTCCAAATCTTTTTGGTGGAGCAGTGGCCGTAAAACTTTGGTGTGGACTGGACCGTAATAACGGGCTTCGGCAGCTTGTCCTCGAAGTAGGCGGCGTTGAGCAAATCGAAGAGGTTTTCGAGCTTCGTCACGACGTCGGACATCTTCATGGGCTCCTCAGTCTGGGCGGGGGTCTCCTCAACGGCCGCAGCCTCTTCTACCGCCTTTGGTAAAGAGCTGGCCTTCGCTGCTCTCTCGTACCTGCGTTTTGGCGACCATGTGCGGGCACTTGATACTCACCTCGATATGAGGGCAATTCTTGACTTCCCAGAAGGTAAAGCCGTTCTCAGCTTCGCCGAGCTGAATCTGCGCGCCCATAATGGCCTCAATGCCGGCAAGGTAGGTATCCTTGTATGGTGCTGCTGCCGTCCTCCGCCATGGTGACGTACTCGTACTCGTAGTCGACGTCTCCGCCCTCGGCCATGGTCAGCCCGTCCTCCGAGAGCGGCTCGCCCGGTATCTCGACGCCGCCGGTGTCTATAATCAGCAGCGGCAGGTGCGTGCACAGCTCCGTCCCGGCACAGCCGCAGGCGCTGTCCTCCTGTCTGGCCGTCATATGCTGGTGGATGCGCCGGGTCTTCGCCTCGCCGTCCAGGCCGGAGATCAGGAAGGCCGCGATGAGCACCAGCACGGCCCCGGCTGCCATAAGGCGGTATCTCATGCCCTCACCCCCAAGCTCAGCTGCTTATCTCGTCGTTCTGCATGACTATGTTGCAGTACTCTATTCCGCCCAGCTCGTACACGGCGTCCGTTATGCTCCTGCCGCCCCTGCCGGCTCTATCCAGCACACGCTTGCTGAGCTCGTAGATGAACTCCGCGCTCTGCTCCGTCGTGTTCTTGACGCGCAGGTTCGCCTTGCGGGCAAAGTACTGGAACATCAGCGCCTCCACGCGCTCCTCGTTCACGCGGGTCGTGCGGATGATGAACAGCATCCTGTTGTCGTTCTTTATGCGTCCGAACACCAGCAGCATGGCGAATATGAACGCGCAGCCGACGCAGCCCACCATAAAGTCGCCCGAGCCGCAGCATATGCCGGTGACTATCGCCCAGAAGATATAGATGGTGTCGCGCGAGTCCTTGATGGCCGTGCGGAAGCGGACTATCGACAGCGCGCCGACCATGCCGAGCGACAGCGCTATGTTGTTGCCTATGACTATCATCACCGCCGTCGTAATCACGGTCAGCGCCATAAGCGACACGTTGAATTTCCTGCTGTATATGCTCCCCTCGTGCGACAGCATATACGAAAGGTAGATGAAAAACGCTATCACAGTCGACACCAGCAGGCGGAGCACTATGGTGCGCGTGTCCAGCTGGCCGCTGCTCTCAAACATCTCAAGTATCAGTTGTCTCATGGCAAATCCTCTCTCAAAGGGCGAACCTGAGTCCCGCGCTCCGCGCAAGGCAGTATTTGCTCACGGAAAGCTCGGAGCGGTCGGTCTCGTTCACCAGATTTTTTATGTAGCTCAGCAGAAAGCCGTTGTACTTCACCTCGAGCACCACATTGAAGCGGTCAAACACCGGGTACATGTTGAGCCGCGGCGAAGACAGCTCCATGCACGTCTCCGTCGCCCGTATCTCGTGGTCGAAGGTGATGCGTATTTTGTTCTCCTTTGCAATATATGCCCGCCGCCTGTACTCGACTATGGTCTTCAGCCTGTAGCAGCCCATGTGCATCAGCCCGTAGCACTCGGCGGCAAATGGATCCGGGTATCTCAGCAGCGCTGTATAGCGCCCGGCGCACAGCTCCAGCGCGTCGGCCCTCGATATGCGCAGCGAGCGCTTTTTCTGGTAGGCGCCCTCCTTCTGCTTCATCTCCAGCATGGCAAAGTCCGCCGACGGGTCATATATCCGCAGCCGCAGCTTGCGCCGCAGCTCAAGGCCGTCTATCTTCGCGTTGTAGTCGCCGTCGTCCACCGTGTCGAAGTAGAGCGAGCGTATGGTATAGCCCAGCGGGCCGTTGTGCGCGTCCGGTATCATCACCCGCTCGAAGTGCCCGGCCAGGCGGTGCATATCCGGCAGCGTGATGAAATATTTCTTCTCCTGGCGGTAAACCTCGTTCAAACGCCCCACCTCCAATAAAAAAAGCTGCAAAAATCAGGCAATGATGCCTTTGATTTTTGCAGCTTGACAATCATAACAGTTTCCTGTCTTAGACTCAGAGCTTTGCGTCATCGTCTTTCAACGATTTTGCCAAACATTATTTCCCGACTTCCCAGAGTTACATATCCACTGCAGGCGACTCCGCGATGAAGTACTGGTCTTTCATATTGCCCTTCGCCCGGTAGAGCGCCTTGTCCGCGAGGCGGTAGAGCGCGTCGTAATCGTTGTGGGCGTAGGCGGAAATCGCGTCGATGCTGATGGTTATGCGCTCGTCCCCGGCGAGGATGGAGTGCGACCTGTCGCGCAGCGTGGAGCATACTCTGTGGATCTCCGCGTCGCTCTCAACCGAGCACATAAAGGCGGCGAATTCGTCTCCGCCGACGCGCGCAACGATACTCTCCTTGTCAAAAACTCCGCGCAGCATGTCGGCAAACTGCCCGAGTATGTTGTCGCCCATCTGGTGACCGTAGAAGTCGTTTACTTCCTTGAAGTTGTCGAAATCCATAATCAGCAGCGCGCCCCGCTGGCCGGACTTCATCTGCTCCAGCCGCTCCGACACCAGCGTGCGGCAGGCGGAAGCGTTGTAGAGCTGAGTGAGGCTGTCCTCCATTGTCTTGCGCCTCAGCTTGCGGCTCATTCTCTCCTTCTCGACGAGCAGGAAAATCAGCAGGGCCGCGACCAGCAGGCTGAACGCGCCTATGGCCGAGATGGACTGCACGGGGTAATCCACTAGACGAGCGCCTTGTCCAGCTCGTTGAGCAGCTGCTGGTCAACTGCGGCGAAGAAGAGCTGTTCCGGCGCGAACTCGGCCACGACGCTCATATTTGGTATATATTCGAGTTTGGAGTTGAGCATGACATCCGCGTCGCCGCCGGTGACCGCCTGTATCTGTTCGTCGATGCTGCCGCAGCAGATGTACTCCGGCTCCACCCCGCATCTGTCGAAATACTCGTCGGCCGCGGCGAGCAGGCGGCTGCCCTCTAAAAAGGCCACCTTCAGGTTGGAGCACAAATCGAGGCCGTCGTACACGGAGTTCGGCACCTGGAGTATGGTCATGGACGTGACGTAGCTGTTGCGGGAGAGGGCGACGTCGTCTCCGATGTCCTCGGATGTGCGGATTGGCGCGACGAGGTCCGCCTCGCCGTTTCTCAGCATCTCGAGGCCGGTCTGCACTCCGCTCGAGTACTCGCCCGGCACCTTGATTATCTCATACTGCCAGCCGGTTCTCTGCGATATCTCGTGCAGATACTCCATGGTGTAGTTCATATAGCCGGACTGGACGTCCTGATCCGAATTGTAATATGCGACGGGTATGATGACGCGGACGGTTCTCCCCTCGGCTGTCGGCGTATCGCCGGCGGCGTGAGCCGCCGATGCCAGGAGCGTAACGGATATCACCGCAGTTAAAATCAGATATAGGACTCTTCTCATAATGCGGACTCACCCCCTGACCCCATTGACACAATGCCGCTCAATATGGAAAAATTATAACTCTGTATCGGGTATTACGACCATTTTCTGTTCAAAAGCAACAGCTCGGTTCAGTCAAAACCGCATCGCGGCGGGGCCGGACACGGCTTTAAAAATAATTTCACCGTCCTGTCTCTCCCCTTGTGGGATGAGTTCAGTTAAAACGGCACCGCCGCCGCTGCCGCGACATAGAATATTCAGAGCGTGAAACGGAGCTCAGAATATGTACTGCAATAACTGTAAATACTGCTGCGCGCCGTGGTGGTGCGCGCCGGGCGGCGGCGCCGCAGGGCCCGCAGGCCCGACCTCTGCCGCCGCGCAAGGAAAAAGGCCGGCGCTTCTGCGCCGGCCTCAGCTTGTCGAAAAAGCTCCGTTGGAGCTTTTTCGACCGCGCTTTACCGCCGGGCATTTTCGCAAGCGAAAATGCCGCTTCGCTCAAAAAGCCTGATTCCCCAGGCTTTTTGACGACGGTTTATCCAATTCGAGGCGGGCCTTGCCCCCTCGAGCTCCCCCGCTGCATCCTGTTGTAATAGTCGGAGAGCACTTTTTCGATATCTCAGGCCGTCTTTGCCACGAGCTTCCGCACGCCCTGGATTACGACGACCACGCCGAGCGCGAGTATCAGCACGGCGAAAATCAGCTGCAGTCCCGCGCCCCAGGCGGTGAGGACGCTCGCGCCGTTCACCGTCACCGTCATGCCGGAGACCCACTGATAGGTGCCGACGGCTATGCCGCTGCCGAGGTTCCAGATCGTTATCGCGAGCGCCGAGAAGGTCACCGCAATCATGGCGAACAGCGGAATCCACAGCATGAAGCTCCTGCGCCCGGTGCGCTTGAGGAACACGGCGCAGGCCAGGAAGGCCAGGGCCGACAGCAGCTGGTTCGACGATCCGAACAGCGGCCAGATCGAGGCGTAGCCCGCCTTGGCCAGCATGTACGCCAGCGCCAGAGTGATTATGGTGGCAAAATATTTGTCCGTCAGCACGCGGCGCACGGCGCCCATGTTCTCGTCGTCTATCGACTCGTCGAGGAACAGCTCCTGGAACGACAGGCGGCCTACTCTCGCGACGGAGTCGAGCGAGGTGAGCGCGAAGGCCGACACGGCGAGGTTTATGAGCGTGTACACCACGTCCTGCGGGAGTCCCACGGAGGTGAGGAAGCCCGCGACTCCGCCGGCGAAAATCTGGGTGGGTGTCGTGTAGCCCAGCGAGGCCGCCTCGGCGGTGGAGGCAAAGGAGGCCACAGCTATGAGCGCAATCACCGCGAGCATCGACTCCATCAGCATCGCGCCGAAGGAAACCGGCAGCATGTTCCGCTCGTTTTTAATCTGCTTCGAGGCCGTGCCGGACGAGACCAGCGAGTGGAAGCCGGACACGGCGCCGCAGGCGATGGTGACGAAGAGGAAGGGGAAGAGCGTCTGTCCGCCGGCGGTAAATCCGCCGAAGGCGGGCAGGTTCACAGCCGGCTGCGCCACGAGCACGCCTATGACAGCCGCCACTATCATGGCTATGAGCAGATAGCTGTTCAGGTAGTCGCGCGGCTGCAGCAGCGCCCATATAGGCGCCACCGAGGCGATGAGCACATAGATGAACACCAGCAGATGCCAGGTGCTGAGGCCGACATACATCGGGAACATCAGGCCCAGCACTATAGCGCCGACCAGCATGACAAGGGCTATGGCGGTGTTGACCCACTTGCCCAGCCCGCCGTAGCGCAGGATGAAGCCGAGGGCCACGGCCTCGGCTATGAAAATCATGGACGTCGTCGCAACCGAGCCGTTTGCCGGAATCAGCGACACCGCGCCGTCGGCGGCGGTCTGGAAGCCGTTGAAGGTGCCCGCCACCACGTCTGCAAACGCGGCGACGACCAGTATGCAGAACAGCCAGCAGAAAAGCAGGAACAGCTTTTTGCCGGTCTTGCCTATGTACTCCTCAATTATGTAGCCTATGGTGCGGCCCTTGTTTTTCACCGAGGCGTACATGGCGGCGAAGTCCTGCACCGCGCCGAAAAACACGCCGCCGACCAGTATCCACAGCAGCACCGGCAGCCAGCCGAACACTGCCGCCTGTATCGGGCCTGTAATCGGCCCCGCTCCGGCTATCGACGCGAACTGGTGGCCGAACACCACGTTCGTGTCGGCGGGGACGTAGTCCACCCCGTCCTCCAGCTCGTATGCGGGAGTTTTGGCCTTCGGGTCTATGCCCCAGGTCTTTGCCAGCCACCGGCCGTATATCAGGTACGCCCCCGACAGCACCACGATGGCTATGACCATGATTGTGAGTCCGTTCATTCCAATTACCTCCACTCGGACACTTTCGCAAACTAATTCATAATATTATACAGACGTTCTCCCAGCTCCGCCAGTACCGAAATTGCCGTCTCGCCCGTCAAAACTCGTACTTGACAAATTGACGCACGCTTTTCGCGGTGCTATAATGTGTCTGTCAAATTCGGAGGTGGGAAAATGGAGCCGCTGTATGTCGCAGTCTGCGAGGACGACGCCCCGGAGCGCGAGAGCCTGCTCGCCCTTCTGGCGGGCTGCGCCGTGAGCTGCGAGGTCTCGGCCTTCCCGAGCGGCGAGGCGCTTCTGGCGGCGTGGCGGCCCGGCACATTCGACCTGCTGCTCATGGACATATACATGGACGGCATCACCGGCGTCGAGACCGTGCGCCGCCTGCGCGAGCGCGGCGAGGATTTGCCGGTGGCCTTCATCACCGGCAGTACCGACCACGCCCTCGACGGCTACCGCCTCTCCGCCCTCAAATACATAGAAAAGCCTGTGCGGCAGCGCGATCTGGACGAAATCCTCGAGCTCGCCCGCCTCAAAAAGGCCAGCGCCCCCGCCCTGACCGTGCAGCGCAAAGGTGTGAGCGAGAGCGTGCCCATCTCAGGCATAGCCTACATGGAGCAGCAGGGCCATGTGCTGCTCATCCACACGAAAAACGGCGGGGTCATCTCCGTCTACGAAAAGCTCTCCGACGCCGCCGCCCGCCTGAGCGGCGCGGGCTTCTTCCAGAGCCACAAGAGCTTCATCGCAAACCTCGCATTCGTCGACCACATCGACTCCGAGCTGCGCTGCTTCGTCATGCACGACGGCAAAAACATCCCCATACGCCGCGAGCTGATGGGCAGGGCACGCCTCGCCTGGGAGAACTTCCTCTTCGCCGAGACCCGGCGCGGCTCCCGGCAAATTTGAACCGAACAGATTCGCTCCGGCGCGGACGGCACAGTCCGCGCCGGAGTTTTTTGTCAAGTACGAGTTTTGACGCCGCGCCATGCATCTCTCGTACTGGCGGCGGCGGTTTCGCGCGCTTACAATTATAGTGGATTGAAATGCCGTCGCGGCGCGGCGGCGAAAGGAGAATGAGGATGAAAAAGTTTGTTTCGCTGCTCTGTCTGGCAGCGCTCACGGCCTCCGTATTCGCGGGCTGCGCCCAGTCCGGCGCGGAGGACGCCGCCGAGCCGCTAAACGCCGAGCGCAAGGGCGCGACGGAGCTTACAGCCCAGCTCAACAGCAGCGTCTACGACGAGCTGGATTTCAGCGACGGGCAGGAGCTTGAGTTCGCCTCCCGCGGGCTGATCTGCGCGCCGGAATCGCTTGAGCTAAGAGACGACAGCGGCAATGTCATCTGGAGCCAGGACGCCTACGCCTTCCTCGAGGACGCCGAGGCCCCCGACACCGTGAACCCCAGCCTCTGGCGGCACACCCAGCTCAACCACATCTACGGTCTCTTCGAGGTCAATGACGACATATATCAGGTGCGCGGCTACGACATGTCGAACATCACCTTCATAAAAGGCGACACCGGCTGGATAGTCTTCGACCCGCTGATGTCCGTCGAGTGCGCCGAGGCGGCCATGCAGCTCGTCGACGAGCAGCTCGGCGAGTTCCCCGTCATGGGCGTGATCATAAGCCACTCACATGTCGACCACTTCGGCGGCATCGCCGGCATAGTCAGCCAGGAGGAGGTCGAGCAGCGCGGCATACCCATCATAGCCCCTGAGGGCTTTGAGGAGTACGCCACCAGCGAGAACGTCTACGCCGGCACCGCCATGGGCCGCCGCGCCGCATACCAGTACGGCAGTCTGCTGGAGAAGAGCGCCCAGGGCGCGATGGCCATAGGCATAGGCATGGGCCAGTCGCAGGGCACCATATCCTACCTCTCCCCCACCGACACCATCACCGAGACCGGCGAGGTGCGGGTGATCGACGGCGTCACCTTCGAGTTCCAGATGACCCCCGGCACCGAGGCCCCCGCCGAGATGAACACCTGGCTGCCGGAGAAAAACGCCCTCTGGCTCGCCGAGAACTGCACCGGCACCCTCCACAACCTCTACACCCTCCGCGGCGCGCAGGTGCGCGACGGCAACGCCTGGGCGCTCTATATCATGGAGGCTCTCGCCCTCTACGGCGACGAGGCCGAGGTCGTGTTCCAGTCGCACAACTGGCCGCACTGGGGCAACGAGGTCATACGCGACTACATGGTGAACACCGCCGCCGTCTACAAATTCATCCACGACCAGACCCTGCTGTACATCAATCAGGGCTACACCGAGGACGAGATCGTCGACATCATCTCGCTGCCGGAATCCCTTGAGCAGGTCTGGTACACCAGGCAGTATTACGGCACGCTCACCCACAATGTGAAGGCCGTCTACCAGAAGTACATGGGCTGGTACGACGCGAACCCCATACATCTCGACGCCCTCGCCCCCAGCGAGTACGCCGCCAAGCTGGTCGAATACCTCGGCGACACCGACAGGGTGCTCGAGCTGGCCCGCGCCGATTTTGAGAGCGGCGAGTATCAGTGGGTCGCAGAGATCACCAACGCCCTCGTCTACGCCGACCCCGAAAATCTCGAGGCGCGCTGGCTGTGCGCCGACGCGCTGGAGCAGCTCGGCTATCAGGCCGAGTCCGGCCCGTGGCGCAACGCCTATCTCACCGCCGCGCAGGAGCTGCGGCAGGAGGGCGACCCCGTCTCCGTCTCCGGCGGCAAGAAAGGCGCTCTGCTCATGCGGATCAGCACCAATCTCGCGCTGGAATATCTGGGAATCATGCTCGACAGCTCCGCCGTCGGGGATCTGAACGGTGAGATCAACCTCACCGTCACCGACACCGGCGAGGAATTCCTCATAACCCTGCACGCGGGCGTGCTGCTCTATCAGGAGGGCGTGCTCTCCGACGATGCCGACGCCGAGTGGCGCATCCCGCGCGCGGCGCTGTTCTCGCTGCTGCAGGGCGGCGCGGAGGACGTCCGCGCCCAGGGCGAGATTCTCGACGGCGGCGGCCTGCTGGAGACAGTCTGCGGCAACCTCGCGCAGTTCGACTCGGCGTTTGCAATCATCGAGCCGTGAGCTGAGCCTTTCCTTGCGGCATAGCGGCCACCGGGCCGACAGGCCCGGCAGGCCCGCCGGGCGCCGACGGCGAATCCGTATGAGCTGTTCGTCCAGTCCTCGGCCGCGCCCGGCGGCGACGGCAGCCGCCTCGCGCCATATCAGACCATAGCCGAGGCGCTGGCCGCCGCCCCGTCGGACAGCCGCATCCGCGTCCTGCGCGGGGAATACCCCGTCTCGCAGCAGCTGACCGTAACTCAGCCGGGCGTGACCATCAAAGGCGAGGACGGCGCGGTGGTCATACTGCAGTCCCCCGTCGTCCCCTTCCTGCTCAGCGGCGGGGACGACACCATCGACGGGCTGACTATAACCAGCGACGCGCCCTATCCCGTGGAGTTCATCCAGCTCGCGGGCGACGGCGAGAGAATCCTCAACTGCACGGTCTACGGCTCCGCGCAGGCGGGCGATTCATCGACCTGGGTGGTGAACCGCGGCTTCGTCACACAGCCCGGCGCGTCAAACGTGCTGGCAAAGGCCAACATCTTCTACTCGCTGCGCCAGCCCGCCTATCTCAACCCCGGCTCTAACGGATTTATCGTCGAAAACGTCGTCTTCAACACGCGCGGCTATGTGGTCGACGGCGCGAATTTCCTCTTCTCCGGCAACTCCTGGGGCATACCGCAAAACGCCGTCGACATCGCGCTGCTCTCCGGCACGCAGTCCGGCGCGCCGTACGACCCGCTCTCCGCCCTCGAGGCGAGCAACAGCAGCGCCACTATCAGCGACCAGCGCTGAGAGCGCCTCGTTCATTTTTTCAGCTTTATTTCAGCTTCGCTCCGTATTATAATTGCGGAGCGAGGTGTTTTTTATGAGGATTCTTATAGTTGAGGACGAAATGCTGCTGGCCGACTCCGTCTGCGAGCTGCTAAAGCGCCGCGGCTTCGAGGCCGACAC
>CALWXY010000021.1 GCA_944385595.1 uncultured Oscillospiraceae bacterium | reverse complement strand
CTCATCGTCGTCGAGCACGACGAGGACACCATGCGCGCGGCGGACTACATCGTCGACATTGGCCCCGGCGCCGGTGTACACGGCGGCGAGGTCGTCTGCGCCGGCACCTACGACGAGATCATAGCCTGCCCGGAGTCGCTGACCGGCCAGTACCTCAGCGGCAAAATGCAGATACCCGTCCCCGCCGAGCGCCGCAAAGGCACCGGCAAAT
Organism: uncultured Oscillospiraceae bacterium; assembly: GCA_944385595.1. Lineage (GTDB taxonomy): Bacteria > Bacillota > Clostridia > Oscillospirales > Oscillospiraceae > Heteroscillospira. The sequence continues at coordinate 6,938 of CALWXY010000021.1, read as the reverse complement.
CCATACGCATAGTCGGCGCGAGGGAGAATAACCTCAAAAATGTGACGGTGGACATCCCCATAGGCGTGTTTACCTGCATCACCGGCGTGTCCGGCAGCGGCAAATCGTCGCTGATAAACGAGGTGTTCTACAAGACCCTCGCCTCCGAGCTGAACCGCGCGAAATGCCGCCCCGGCAGATGCGACCATATCGAGGGACTTGAGAACGTCGACAAGGTCATAGCCATAGACCAGAGCCCCATAGGGCGCACACCGCGCTCCAACCCCGCGACCTATACGGGGCTGTTCACCGATATCCGCGAGCTGTTCGCCTCGACGCAGGACGCCAAAATGCGCGGCTACAACGCGAGCCGATTTTCGTTCAACGTCCGCGGCGGACGCTGCGAGGCCTGCTCCGGCGACGGACTGCTGAAAATCGAGATGCACTTCCTGCCGGACGTCTACGTCCCCTGCGAGGTGTGCAAGGGCAAGCGCTATAACCGCGAGACGCTGGAGGTGCGCTATAAGGGCAAAAATATAGCCGAAGTGCTGGAGATGACCGTCGAGGAGGCGCTGGGATTTTTCGAGAACCGCCCCAAAATCCGCGACAGACTGCAGACGCTGTACGATGTCGGCCTCGGCTATGTGAAGCTGGGGCAGTCGTCGGTTGAGCTCTCCGGCGGCGAGGCGCAGCGCATAAAGCTCGCCACCGAGCTGAGCAAGCGCAGCACCGGCAGAACGGTGTATGTGCTCGACGAGCCGACCACCGGCCTGCACGTCGCCGACGTCCACCGCCTGCTCGAGATGCTCGACAGGCTTGTCGAGGCGGGCAACACCGTCGTCGTCATTGAGCACAATCTCGACGTCATAAAAACCGCCGACCATATCATCGACCTCGGTCCCGAGGGCGGCGATATGGGCGGAGAGATAGTCTTCACCGGAACGCCCGAGCAGTGCGCCGAGTGCGCCGAGAGCTATACCGGGCAGTTCCTCGCCCCCGTGCTGAAAAAAGGAGCAGCCTCAGCGAAATGAACCTCATAGATATACTCAAGCAGACCGAAGCGGGCGAGATGCTCATCACCTTTTTCGTGGCCATGCTGCCGATTTTGGAGCTGCGCGGCGCGATACCTCTGGGCGTCGGCATGGGGCTGAACCATATGACGGCCATGCTGGTGAGCATGATAGGCAATTTCGTGCCGGTTCCGTTTATCATCCTGTTCATCCGCCGCATATTCAAGTGGCTGAGAAGGCGCTTTGACCGAGTGGCGACAGTGCTGGACAAGATAGAGCGCCGCGCCAGAGGCAAGTGGGAAAAGGTGCACATGTACCAGTTCTGGGGCCTGATGATTCTGGTCGCCATCCCGCTGCCCGGCACGGGCGCGTGGACTGGCGCGCTGATTGCGGCGCTCATGAACATGCGCCTGCGCAACGCCATGTGCGCCATATTCCTCGGCGTGGTGGTCGCGGGCTTCCTCATAACGGGGCTGACCTTTGGTTTTACCTCGATTTTAAATTGAACACAGCGCCCTCCGGCGCATATTATGGCGCGAGGGGGGACTTTGAATGGACACAGTATTCACGGCACTGGCCGTCTCGTCGGCGGTCATACTTGCCGCATGGTATCTCAGCGGCGCGTTCGTGACGCCGGTGGAGCGCATGGAGAACATCTCCATACAGATATGCGTCGGCGTCAGCGGCGACGCGCCCGGACTGGAGCACACCGTGTCCGGTCTGCTCTGGCTGCTGGAAAACGGCACCATGCCCGGCGAGATTGTGATATGCGACCGCGGCATGGGAGAGACGGCGCGGCTCACCGCCCAGGCCATAGCCAGAGGCGAGAAGCTCGTGCATTTTGGGAGTTTGGATTTTAATGGAGCAGGACAGGGAACTGATTGAAATATCCGGCGTGGTCTCCGCGGTCATCTACCAGAACGAGGAGAACGGCTACACCGTCTTAAAACTGAACAGCTCCGACGGGGACAGCGTCACGGCAGTCGGCTGCCTGCCGTTTGCCGCGCCGGGCGAACAGCTCATACTGTTCGGCGAGTGGACCCGCCACCCGACCCACGGCGAGCAGTTCAAGGCCGAGTGGGCGGAGCGCTTCATGCCGTCCGGCGCCGCGGCGATTTACGAATACCTCGCCAGCCGCGTAGTGCGCGGCATAGGCCCGGCGCTGGCCTCGATGATAGTCAACAGCTTCGGCGATAATTCGCTCGACGTCATCGAGAAGCACCCGGAGAAGCTGGCGGAGATAAAGGGCATCAGCCTGCGCAAGGCGCGCGAGATCTCCGAGAGCTTCCGCCGCCAGACCGGGCTGCGCCGCCTGATGGAGTTTATGTACCAGCACAAGCTCGAGCCGCAGATAGCCATGCGGCTCTACCAGTACTACGGCGAGGCCGCGCTCGACCTCGTGGAGGAAAATCCCTACATACTCTGCTCCGAGCTGATAGGCGCCCAGTTCGCCGAGGCCGACGCGCTCGCGCTCGACCTCGGCCTCGAGGGCGACGCCGAGCCGCGCATAGCGGCGGCTATAGTTTTTGAGCTGGCGCACAACTCGAATAACGGCCACGTCTTTATCCCGCGGGACAAGCTCACGGCGGCCACGGCGCAGCTCATAAGCGTCGGCACAGAGCTGGTCACAGCCCAGCTGGACGAGCTTATCGAGCGCGGCGAGATAGTGGAGGAGCAGGTGGCCTCATGCCGTGCCTGCTACCTTGAGCGCCTGCACGAGGCCGAGAGCTACACCGCGCAGCGCCTCGCCGCCATGAGCGGCATAGCGGAGGAGAACTCCGTGGATGTCGACTCGCTGCTCGAGCGGATACAGAGAGAGCAGGGCGTTCAATACGCGCCACTGCAGCGCCAAGCAATAGAGACGGCGGCAAAGCGCCGGGTCATGGTGCTCACCGGCGGCCCCGGCACCGGCAAGACCACATGCGTGCGCGCCATAGTCGCGCTGTACGAGAAGCTGGGGCTTGAGACCTGCCTCGCCGCGCCGACGGGGCGCGCCGCCAAGCGCATGAGCGAGCTGACCGGACGCGAGGCCTACACCATCCACCGCCTGCTGGAGACCGGTTACTCCAAGGAGACCGGCCTGCAGGTGTTCAAAAAAGACGAGAGCGACCCGCTGAGCTGCGAGGCCGTCATCCTCGACGAGTGCTCGATGGTTGACATAACACTTATGCGCGGCCTGCTGGCCGCCATGCCGCCGGAGTGCCGGCTGGTAATGGTGGGCGACGCCGACCAGCTGCCTAGTGTCGGGCCGGGCAACCTGTTCCTCGACGTCATCCGCAGCGGCAAAATTGACACCGTCCGCCTCACCGAGATATTCCGCCAGAGCGGGGAGAGCGCCATAGTCCGCAACGCACATATGATAAACCGCGGCGAGCACCCGAATCTGACGGAGAATAAAAACGGCTTTTTCTTCCTGAGAAGACGAGAGCCGGCCCAGGCGGCAGACACAATCCTCGACCTCTGCTCGCGCCGCCTGCCGGAGAACATGGGCATACCGGCGGCGGACATACAGGTGCTCTCGCCGACGAGAAGGGGAGAGCTGGGCACGGTGGCGCTCAACCGCCGCCTGCAGGAGCGCCTCAACCCGCCCGACGGACAGAAAAAAGAGAAGCGATTCGGCGAAGTCGTCTTCCGCGAGGGCGACAGAGTGATGCAGATACGCAATAACTATGATATAATGTGGCGTAAGGCCGACGGAAGCGGCTCCGGCGCTGGCATATTCAACGGCGACATAGGCTTCATAGCCGCCATCCACCCGAACGAGGAGCGTCTGCTCATAGATTTCGACGGGCGTAGCGCCGTCTACGGCTTCGACATGCTGTCGGAGCTTGAGCACGCCTACGCCATGACCGTGCACAAATCCCAGGGCAGCGAGTATCGCGCGGTGGTGTTCTCGGCCTGCCGCGCGCCGCAGATGCTTTTAAGCCGCGGCGTGCTGTACACGGCCATAACCCGCGCGCGTGAGCTGCTCATCGCCGTCGGGGACGACGCCGCAGTCGACTACATGATAGACAACCACCGCCAGACCCGGCGGTACAGCGGGCTGCGCGCCCGGCTTGCGGGGGAGGTCTGAGCCTTGAAGCTGATTTCGGCCCTGCTCGACCTGCTGTTCCCGCCGAAATGCGCGTTCTGCTCGCGCCCCATAGTCCGCGGCGAGCTGCTGGTCTGCCCGGACTGCGGCAGGGATTTGCCGAGAACCGGCTCGATGTGCCGCGTCACCGGCGACTACTTCATCTGCTGCGTCGCGCCGCTCTTTTATAAGGACAAAGTCCGCGAGTCGCTGCTGAGATACAAATTCGCCGCCCGCCGGATTTACGCCGACACCTACGCCCGCCTGATGCTCGAGGGCGTGCTGCGCGAGTTCGACGGAGCATTCGACATGCTGACGTGGATACCAGTCAGCCGCAAAAGGCTGCGCCGCCGCGGCTACGACCAGGCGAGACTGCTCTCCGAGGCGCTGGGCGGCCTGCTCGGCGTCGAGGCCGTGCCCCTGCTTGAGAAAATCCGCGACACCGCCGCGCAGTCGAAGATGGGCTCGGCGGAAAAGCGCCGGGCGAATATCAGCGGGGCCTACCGCGTGCTCGACCCGGAGCTGGTGGCGGATAAGAGAATTCTGCTGATTGACGATATCATCACCACCGGCGCGACGATGTCCGAGTGCGCGAAAACCCTGCTGCTCGCCGGAGCGGACAAGGTGATGGGCGCCGCGCTCGCGCGCAGACGTGATTAAAAACCACAGCCAACGGTTAAAAATAACATTGAGGTGACACCATGCTGTTTTTTGAAAGTGACATTGCCATAGATCTCGGCACATCCAACGTGCTCGCCTATGTCCGCGGCAAGGGCATAGCCCTGCGCGAGCCGTCCGTCGTCGCCGTCGACAAGACCACCGGGCGTCTGCTCAAGGCGGGCGAGGAGGCCCAGAAGATGCTGGGCCGCACCCCGGCGAATATCATAGCCATCCACCCAATAGCGGCGGGCGTCATCTCCGACTACGATATGACGGTTCGCATGATGAAGGAGTTTTTGAGCCGCATAACCTCGTTCAGCCTGTTCAAGCCGCGCGTCATCTGCTGCGTGCCGAGCAGCGTCACCGGCGTCGAGGAGCGCGCCATAGTCGACGCCATCATCGAGGCGGGCGCGCGCAAGGTCTACCTGCTCGAGAAGGGCGTGGCCACGGCCACCGGCGCGGGCATAGACATCTCCCGCCCGGACGGCCACATGGTCATTGATATAGGCGGCGGCACCACCGAGGTGGCCGTCGTGTCGCTCGGCGGCGTCGCCGAGTGCGAGTCGATAAAAACCGCCGGCAGTGAATTTGACGAGGCCATCGTCAAATACATACGCCGCAAGCACAACGTCCTCATAGGCGCGAAGACCGCCGAGGAGATTAAGCTGTCGCTTGGCTGCGTATACCCGAAGCCGGAGGTCGGCTACGAGGAGATCAAAGGCCGCTGCCTGGTCACCGGCATGCCGCGCACCATCAGAGTCAGCTCGAGCGAGATGGTCGAGGCTCTGGCCGAGCCGTGCATGAAGATACTCGAGGCCGTGCACATGGTGCTCGAGCGCACGCCGCCGGAGCTGGTGTCGGACATCTCGGTGAACGGCATAGTCATGAGTGGCGGCGGCAGCCTGCTCTGGGGCTTCGACAAGCTGGTGGCCGAGCGCACCGGCATACCCACCGTCGTGGTCGACGACCCGCTGTCCTGCGCGGCCTACGGCGCTGGCCGCAGACTGCTCAAGATCGACGAGATGCAGGAGGGCATGCTGAATATCGCAAGACGCCGCCAGCTGCGCGAGCGCTGAGTTTTGAACAATAAAAAACCGGAGGGAATTCCCTCCGGTTTTTTCATACCGTATGCGTGAGCAGCAGCTCTTTCAGCACAGAATATTTAGCGGCGAGCAGATGGATTCCGTCTGCGGTGACGCAGTCGGCGGGCATGTAGCCGCTGGAGTCGCAGAAGGCGCCGAAGGCGTCGATGTAGTAGGCGCCGGTGTCGAGCGAGACCTGCTGGAGCATGTCGTTGAAGTGCAGGGCATTCTCGCGGTTGAAGTTGGCCGAGCTCTCGGAGCGGTCACGCCCTATGGGCGTGATGGATATGAGATAGATGATTGCGCCCGGCTGAGTCTCCTGCACGATTTCCACAAGATCGATCATGCTGTTGTAATACATGTTCGCGTGGTCGTCTTCAGGGCCAAGCTCGTTGACGCCCAGCATTATGTAAACCTTACCGTAGCTGTTCTCGGCGAGCACATCGGCGATGGTGCCGAGCTCGTTGACGGTGTTGCCATCCTCATCCTCGTAGGTCTCCTCGAGAGGGAAACGGTCATAGGTGAGCATGGTGCTCGCGGATATGCCGCTGACGGCGTAGTAGTCGGCGTTGGGGAGGCCGAGATAGCTGGACATGCCGACGACCAGCGAGTGGCCGATGAAGCAGGCGTCGTCAAAATATGAGCTGTCGGCCTTGGACGAGTAGGGCGCGAGCTTGGCGAACAGCGGGTAGCCGCTGTAGTTGTCAACAGGCTCCTCTGTCTCAATCTCCGTGACGTCGGCATTGCCGTAGCGCTGGAACAGCGCCGCAACCTCGGAGCGCTTGACGGAGGCGGCGGGGTCGAAGCTGCCGTCGTCCCGGCCCTGAATTATCCCGGCCTGCTGCAGCTCGTAGACCGCCTCGGGGTCGGTGAGCAGAGCCTCGTCGGAGAATGGGGTTGCCTCGCAGACGACGGGGAGCACGAGACCGTGGTATTCACAGTAGCGCGAGAGACTGATGCAGATCTCCTCGCGGGTGATGGGCTTGTCCGGCGAGAAGGCGTTGGAGCTTGTGCCGGAGGCAATGCCGCAGCGGTATGCCCAGGCGACGTATGGGGCGTAGTATGCGGTGTACGGCACGTCGGCGAGACCGTCGACGGTGGCGCTCATGAGGTCGTTCCTGATGTAGCCTGTCTGCC